>NZ_JBHXJK010000028.1:0-83399 GCF_042723255.1 Amycolatopsis thailandensis | reverse complement strand
CTCGTCGGGCGGTGGGCCGCCTTCGGCCCGCCCTAGGCGGTCCGCTCGGGGCGGGTGTTCGCGGCATGGCTGGTGCGCGGGGCCGCGAAACCGTTGCTGGCCATGGTGCGGATGGGCGACCGTCGCGCGGTCCCGCTGGCCGGGCCCCGCTGACGAGTGTCATGAAAGCCCCTTTCCTGACGAAAAACGTCAGGAAAGGGGCTTTCATGACACTTCGCTAGCCCACCGGGACCGGAACCGGCGCGAGCTCCTCTTCCGGGTCTTCGAGCTCCTTCGGCACCCCGCGCAGCGTGAACAGCGCGCTCACCGCCAGCAGCGCCATCAACCCGGCCGAGCACAGCATCGTCACCTGCAACCCGTCGACGAACGCCAGTTTCGCACTGGCGAGCACCGAAGCTCCTTGATCGGGCGGTAGCTGCGCCGCGACCTGGACGGCGCCGCCGAGCGTGTCCGAGATCGCCCCGGCGGCCTCCGGTGGCACCCCCGCCGGGATGACGAGTTCGCGGCGATACATCGCGCCGAGCGCACTGCCGAGGATCGCGATCCCCAGCGCCCCGCCGAGTTCGGTCGCCGTTTCGGAGATCGCCGACGCCGCGCCCGCCCTGGTCTTCGGCACGACGCCGAGCACCGTGTCCGTCGCGACGGCGAGGATCAGCGAAAGCCCGACCCCGAAGACGATCATCGCGAACAGCAGGTCCGGATAGTCGATCGTTACGCCGATACCCGAGTACAGCGCGAACCCGACCGCCGACGCCGCGCAGCCCAGCGCGATCGTGACCGCCCGTCCGAAGGCCTTGATCGCCAGCGGCGCGAGCACACCGCCGAGGATCGCGCCGCCCATCCCGGGCAGTCCGGCGAGCCCGGACTTCAGCGGAGACCAGCCGGCCACCAGCTGCAGGTACTGCGCGAACATCAGCGACACCGCGAGCTGCGCGAACATCGCCAGGATCGTGGTGCCGACGGTCGCCGAGAACGCGCGCTGCGCGAACAGCTTCAAGTCCATCAGCGGCTCGGCCAGCCTCGGCTGCCGCAGGACGAACGCCACCAGGCAGCCGAGCCCGAGCACGGCGGCGAGCGCGATGTCCCCATGCGCCCAGCCCTTGTACGCGATTTCCTTGATCGTGTAGACGATCCCGACCATGCCGACGAGGGACAGCAGCACGCTGGGCACGTCGATCCGGCCCGGCGCCGGGTTCTTCGATTCGGGCAGGATCAGCGCGCCGGCGACCACCAAGACCAGCACCACCGGCACGTTGACCAGGAACACCGAACCCCACCAGAAGTGGTCGAGCAGGAAACCGCCGACGAGCGGGCCCATCCCGAAACCGAGGATCGTCAGCCCGCTCGAAACCCCGATCACCGCCGCGCGTTCCTTGCCGGTGAACACGTTCCGCACGATCGACAGCGTCGACGGCATCAGCGTGGCGGCGGCGATCCCGAGCAGCGCGCGGGCGGCGATCAGGAGTTCCGACGTCGGCGCGTACGCCGTGATCACCGAAGCGAACCCGAACAGCGACGCCCCGATCAGCAGCAGTTTCTTCCGGCCGATCCGGTCGCCGACGTTCCCCATCGTGATCAGCAGCCCGGCGAGCGCGAAGCCGTACGCGTCGGCGATCCACAGCAGTTCCGTCGTCGACGGGTGCAGCTGCTCCGAAAGCGACGGCAGCACCAGGTGCAGCACGGTCAGGTCGATCGCGATCAGCAGTTGCGCCAGGACGCAGACCGCGACGGTGCCGATCTTGCGGCCTTTGCCGATGGCGATCACCTCGAAACGCCGAAGGTGAGTTCCGGCGAGTGCCGCGCGGTGCCGTTCTCACCGTCGCCCAGGTAGAACCGGGTGCTCATCGTGCGGGCCGCCGGATCGAGGACGCTGCGCCACAACGTCCGCCACGGCGCTCCCGGCTCGATCGCGACGGACACCGCGTCGAGCGCGTCGCGCGGCTCGGCCACTTCCGCCTCCTTGGTGAGGGTGCGCAGCCGTTGATAGGTGAGCATCGTCTCCGGCGTGTCCTCCGGCAGCGCGTCGAGGTCCGGGTGGCGGTGCAGCGGATGGTTCGTGACGCACAGCGGCCCGTCGGCGACCTCGACGAAGTACTCGATGTCGTGCGCGCCGCGCTCGTAGACGAAGCCGCGCCCGGAGGCGTCGGCGACGATGTAGTGACAGGGCGCGCCGTGCGCGTACTGCTTGGCGAGCATCAGCGCTTCCTTGGCCTCGTCGACGGTTTCGCACGTGTCGAGCAGGTACCGGCAGACCTGGGGCACCGACAGGCCCGCCTGCGGACCGGGGTCGTGCTCCAGCGGTGTGGCCGCTTCGAGGTCGGCCATCAGCAGCGCGACGACGAGCCCGGCCTCGTTGACGCCCTCCATCGCACCGTCCACTGTGGACATCGAAAGCGACGTCGAGGCGATGCCGTCGTCGGGGATCGTGGTCAGGACGTACGGCCGCGACGCCATCGGCACGGTCCCGTCGTCGACGGGCTCCGCCCCCGCCATCACCGCGCCGAGCTGGCTCCAGCTCAAGGTGAAGAAGTCGTAGTTCCGGCCGAGCGTGCTCCCCGTCCACAGCGCCGAACAGCCCGATCCGGCGGGCAGGGCGGAGGCGTTGTCGAAGGAGACCGCCGCGTCGGCCGGGAGTCCGTAAGCCTCGGCGAACCCGGCCACACGTTCGGCGTACTGCGGCCAGTTCCGCTCGAACCAGACACGCCGGGCCTTGGCCACGATCGGATCCGCGGAGGGCGGAGTCCAGTCCGAACGCTCCTTCGTTTCGACGCCGAGGGCGTGGCCGATCTCGGCCTGGGTGCCGCGCAGCGTCAGGTGCCGCACGGCCAGGAAGTCTTCGGGAGATCCCGCGAGGTAGGTCATGTCCGGGAGCGTGTCCGCCGCCGCTGACCGTCCGCGCACCACGCGCTGACGGCTTGTCATCCGAATGTCATGTGCCCCGCGCGAAAGTGCTCTCACCACGGCAAACGACAAGCGAGGGAAGCCATGCTGAGCAACAAGGTGTACATCATCGGCGGAGGAGTGTTGTGCGTCCTCTTCATCGCGCTCGCGATGGTCGAGTTCTCCACCGGCTACCCCGAGGACGGGGCCCAGGACCTGCTCTACGCCGCGCTGAGCGCCATCGCCGGCGGCGTGCTCTACGTCCTCGACCGCCGTCAGCGCGAGCGCCGCGCGGCCGAACGGCGTGACGCCCGATGAGGAACATCGACGGAGGTTTCCCCGCCACCGGGGACCAGGCCGCGCTCGACCGCCGCGAACAGGACGTGCGGAAGGGCAAGCTCGCGCTGGCGCTGACCGTCGTGGGCGGATTCGTCGCACTGATCGCCGGTTACAACGTCCTCGTCGACTTCACCCCGGGCTCGCTGGCGGTGACGCTGATCGCGCTGGCCGTCGCGGTCGGCGGCGGCGTGCTCACCAAACATCTGATGCGCGCCGTGCGGTTCCGGGTGCACAAGCCGAACGCGGGCCTCGTCGGCGCCGCGAAGCTGACCGGGCTCCTGGTGGCCTTCTTCGGGCTCGCAGCCCTGCTCGGGTCGATCGGGGCGCCCGGTCCGCTGCGGATCGTCCTGATCGCGGGCGGCGTCGGCACCATCGCCTACGTGCGGTCGTTGCACGATCAGCGGTGGGTGCTCTTCGAACTGGACGCGGTGGGCGTGCGGGTCGAGCGGACGGTCGTGCCCTGGCGTGAGGTCACCCGGCTCACCACCGACCCGGTCGGGCCCGGGATGACCAGGCTCGGCGCGATCGGAGTCAACGCGGAACCGTTGTACGTCGCTGTCCAGGACAGCGAACTCGACCCGCGTCTGCTCACCGAGGCCATCGGCCGCTTCGCGCCGCAGGGGATCCGGCTGACCCGCGCTCAGGACTTCCTGGGCAACCCGGCCAGTTGAGCGGCGCCGCGCGTGGCGAGTCCCCGGCGATAGGCCCGGTCGAAGTCCTCGCCGAGCCGCTCGCGCGCGGTCGTCCGGAGCAGGGCGGCGTCCAGATCGACGGCGAACGGGGTGCCCCGGACGGTCACCGCGGCGCCGATCAGGACCGCCGCCCGCTCGGGGTCGCCTCGGAGCAGCGCGACCCCGGCGAGGCCCTCGACGGCGCAGGCCAAGGTGGTGCTGTCGTGCCACTGTTCCGCCGAAAGGAGCGCCTGCCGGTGCAGTTCTTCGGCCTGGTCGGCGTCGCCCTCGGCGGCCGCGACCCAGCCGAGTGAGATCCGCGCCCCGGAGCGGCCCCCCTCGGAGGTGAAAGAGCCACCTGAGCACTCCGAAAGCGCGAGTTCGCTCAGCGCGCGAGCCGTGGCCAGATCCCCTCCGTGTCGCGCGAGGGTGGCGAGGCCGACGTACCCGAACGCCCGGCTTTCCGGCATCCCGGCGCGTCGCGCGATCTCGACGGCGAGTTCGAAATCCGCCCGCGCTCCCGCCGCGTCGCCGTGGAGCAGCTTGCTGGTGCCCCGGCGGCACAGAAGGTCCGCGTTGTCGTCGGACGCGCCGAGTTCCCGCATCAGCCGGAGCGCCTCGTCCATCAATTCCAGGGCTTCGGCCTGGCGGTTCGTCCAGATCAGGATCTGCGACAGGTGGTCGAGCGTCATCGAAAGGCCCCAGCGTTCCCCGATCGCGCGGAACGCGGCCTCCCCTTCGCGCAGAAGTCCTTCCGCCGTTTCGAGTTCGCCTTGCATCAGCATGCGCAGCCCGTAGCCGGTCGGCACCAGCGCGAGGCTCCAGGCGTCACTGTGCGCCAAGAGTGCCTGACCGCGTTTGAGCAGTTCGTCGTCGTCACCGGGCGGCCCGGTCACCACCCCCATCAGCATCAGGAGCGCCGGGTTTTTGGGCGCGCTGACCATGTTCCGCACGAGGCTGTCCACCTCGGGAAAGTGACGGCCGAGGGCTTCGTGCTCGCGGAGTCCCGCGGCGGCGCTGAGCACGCAGAGCTGGTACTCCTCTTCGAGGCCGTCCGGCGGCTTCGGGCCGAGGTTCTTGATCACTTCCAGGCACAGCGTCGAACCTTCGAACCGACGACCGCGCATCCACCAGTACGTCACCAGCGAGGCCGAAAGCCGGAGCGCGATCCGCGTGTCGGTTTCGGTGGCCCAGCGCAACGCGGCCAGGAGGTCGTCGTAGGCGGCGTCGAGCCGGTCGAGCCAGGCGAGCTGGTCGCCGGTGCGCAGGAGCGGGTCCGCTTCCTCGGCGAGGGCGAGGAAATGCTCGGCGTGCGCACGCCGAAGCCGTTCCGTTTCACCGGCTTCGGCGAGCTTCTCGGCGAAGAACGCCCGGATGGTTTCGAGCATCCGATACCGATCCCCGGTGCGTTCGACCAGCGATCTGTCCACAAGGGACGGAAGCAGGTCCTCGATGTCCGGGACGGCACAGACCGTTTCGGCGTCGGCGAGGGTCGTGCCGCCCGCGAAGACGGTCAACCGCCTGCCTAGCAGGCGTTCGTCGTCCTCCAGGAGATCCCAGCTCCATTCGACGACGCCGCGCAGCGTGCGATGCCTGCTCTCGGCGCCCCGGCTGCCCCGCGAAAGCAGCTTGAAGCGGTCGTCCAGCCGCGTGGCGATCTCGCCGACCGGCAGCGTCCGCACGCGCGCGGCGGCGAGCTCGATGGCCAGCGGGAGCCCGTCGAGCGCGGCGCACACCCGCTGGACGTCGCCCGCCGTCGTGTCGTCCACGGCGAACCCCGGATCGTTGGCCTGCGCGCGGTCGGCGAACAGCCGGACGGCGGCGAACTCCAGCGACCGGTCGGGCGGAGTGCCCGGCGGCGGCACGGCGAGCCTCGGCACGGGGGAGACGACCTCGCCGGTGATGCCCAGCGGCTCCCGGCTGGTGGCCAGCACACGCAGCGCCGCGGCCGCGCCGAGCAGCCGGGCGACCAGCTTCGCGGCGGCCTCCACCAGATGCTCGCAGTTGTCGAGCACCAGCAGCACCGCCCGGTCGGCGAGCGCGTCGATCAGGCGCTCCACCGGCGCGGTCTCCACGGTGACCGTCCCGAGCGGGACCGTCCGCAGGCCGAGCGCGGTCAGCACGGCGTGGGCGACGTCGGCGTCCTCGCTGTAGGGCGCGAGCTCGACGAAGACCGCCGGGAGGTCCGCCGCCGCCGCGGTCTCGACGGCCAGCCGGGTCTTGCCCGCGCCTCCGGGCCCGGTGAGCGTCACCAGCCGCGAGCGATCCAGCTGGCCGAGCACGTGCCGGAGATCGCCTTCGCGGCCGATGAAGCTGGTGAGCTGCGAGGGGAGCGGCGCTGTCGTGGCCTTGACGGTCGGCGTCTCACCGCGGAGCACGGCGAGATGCGCGGCGGCGAGTTCCGGTCCGGGGTCGGCGCCGAGCTCGTCCGCCAGGACGCGGCGGGCGTCCTCGAACGCGGTGAGCGCGTCGGCCTGACGTCCGGCGGCGTGCAGCGCGCGGATCAGCAGCGCGCGTGGCCGCTCCCGCAGCGGCTGGTCCTCGACGACCTCGCGAAGCCCGGCGAGGACGTCTTCGTGTCTTCCGAGCTTGAGCCCGGCCTCGGAGAGGTCTTCGATCGCCGAGGTCTTCAGTTCGTTCAGCCTGGTGACCTGTGGTTCGCGGAACGGCGCGTCGGTGATGTCCGCGAAAGCGGGTCCCCGCCAGAGACCGAGAGCGTCGCGAAGCAGTTCCGACGCCTTCGCGGCGTCTCCCGCCGCGAGAGTGCGTCGGCCTTCGGCGGCGAGCCGTTCGAAGCGGTGCACGTCGACGTCGCCAGGGTCCACGGCCAGCCGGTAACCCGCCGGGCTGAACTCGACGGGCGCGAGGTCTTTCAGCGCGCCGCGCAGCCGCGAGACCTGCGATTGCAGCGCGTTCGCCACGCCTTCGGGCGGCTGTTCGCCGTAGAGGCCGTCGATGAGCCGCTCCGCCGGGACGACGCGGCCGGCCTCCAGCGCGAGCAACGCGAACAGCGTCCGGACCCTGGGCCCGCCGACTCCGACGGCGGTGCCGTCCTCGCGGCGCACCTCCGTCGCCCCCAAGACGCCGAATCGCATGCCGCCAGATTAGGGCGTC
The DNA here is from genome assembly GCF_042723255.1 of Amycolatopsis thailandensis. Lineage (NCBI taxonomy): Bacteria > Bacillati > Actinomycetota > Actinomycetes > Pseudonocardiales > Pseudonocardiaceae > Amycolatopsis > Amycolatopsis thailandensis. Next base: position 76,395 of record NZ_JBHXJK010000028.1, on the reverse strand, counting down.
CGGTGGTGTCCGTGGTTTGACCTGGGTGGATCCAGCCCGCCCGAGATCGGCCGAATGGCGTCTATACACTTCGCCGGGTCCCCACGCAATGGGAGAGGTATGTCTGAGCAGGAACCCGTGGTCCTCGGTCAGCCGACCGTCGGCGACGAAGAACTCGCCGCGGTGGCGGAGGTGTTCCGGTCCGGCTGGCTGGCCGGTGCCGGCCCCGCGTGCCGTCGTTTCGAGGAACGCTTCGCGAAGACCGTCGGCACCGCGCACGCCCTGACCACCAGCAACTGTGGGTCGGCACTCTTCCTCGGGCTGCGTGTGCTCGGCGTGAAGCCGGGTGACGAGGTCATCGTCGGCGACTACACCTTCCCGGCCACCGGCCACGCCGTGCTCCAGGCGGGCGCGACGCCGGTGTTCGCGGACATCCGCCCGGACGTCTGGAGCGCCGACCCGGCGTCGATCGAAGCCCTGATCACGCCTCGTACGGTCGGCATCCTCGCCGTCGACGTCGCCGGGCAGCCGGGTGACTTCGACGAGTACCGCGCGATCGCCGACAAGCACGGCCTGTGGCTCTTCGAGGACGCCGCCTGCGCCGCGGGCGCGACCTACAAGACCCGTCCCGCCGGCAGCCTCGCCGACCTGGCCGCGTTCTCCTTCCACGGCCGCAAGGGCATCACCGCGGGCGAAGGCGGCGCGCTCGTCTCGGACCGCGAAGACCTCATCGCGCACGCGCGCAAGCTGCACACCTACGGCATCGAGCCCGCCATCACCCGCGAGGGTTCCGGCGCGCTGCCGATCCCGGAGTTCCACGAGCTCGGCTACAACTTCCGGCTCTCGGACGTGCAGGCCGCGATCATGAACGTCCAGCTCGACCGCCTCCCGGACCTGCTCTCGGCCCGCCGTTCGGTGGCCAAGCGCTACCACGAGGCGTTCGAGAACCTGCCCGGCCTCGACGTCCCGGTCGAACTGCCGGACCGTGAGCACCCGTGGCAGGCCTACATCCTCACCGTGGCCCCGGAGATCGACCGCGACGCGCTCGCGCTGCGGATCCGCGAGCAGGGCGTGCAGTGCAACTTCGGCACCTACGCCTCGCACCTCCAGCCCATCTACGGCAAGAAGCAGACCTTGCCGGTTTCGGCGGACCTCTTCGCCCGTCATCTCGCCATCCCGATGCACGCCAACCTCACCGATGACCAGGTCGACCGGGTCATCGGGACCGTCAGCGCCGCACTGCCGAGCTAGGAGAGAAATGCCCGACAAGAAGGTCTTCTTCACCGGGGGCGGTGGCTTCATCGCCGCGCACGTGATCCCGATGCTGATCGAAGGCGGCTACACCGTCCGCGTCTTCGACAACATGACCCGCGGCGACCGCGCCCGGATCAACGAGTTCGTCGCCACCGGCAAGGTCGAACTGGTCGAGAAGGACGTCCGCTACGGCGGCGCCGTGCGCGAGGCCATGCGCGGCTGCACGCACGTCATCCACTTCGCGACCGTGTCGATCAACAAGTCGGTCGCGGACCCGCACGAGTCGATCGACATCAACATGGTCGGCAACCACAACGTCTTCGCCGCCGCGGCGGACGAGGGTGTCGAGCGGGTCGTGTTCGCTTCGACCGCGTCCGTCTACGGCGACCCGAAGCGGCTGCCGATGCACGAGGACGACGAGCTCAAGCCGCTCACGCCGTACTGCATCTCGAAGCGCGCGGGCGAGGACATGCTCGGCTTCTACGAGCGCACCAAGGGCCTGTCCTGGAACGCGCTGCGGTTCTTCAACGTGTACGGCCCCGGCCAGAAGATCGAGGCCTACTACACGTCGGTGATCAACCACTTCATCCAGCGCCTGCGCGCCGGCCAGCCGCCGATCATCGACGGCCGCGGCGACCAGTCGATGGACTTCGTGCACGTCACGGACCTGGCGCGCGCCGTCGTCGCGGCGCTCGAATCGGAGCAGGCGAACCTGCCGATCAACATCGGCACCGGGATCGACACCTCCATCGCGACGCTGGCGAAGATCCTCATCGACGCCGTCGGAGTGAACGTCGAGCCGCTGTTCAACGAGCGCGACGTGCTGGTCTCGCGTCGTGCCGCCGACATCACCCGTGCCCGCGAGATGCTCGGCTGGGAGCCGAAGATCTCCGTCGAAGAGGGCATGTACGAACTGGTGAAGGCTTCGGAGGGATGACCGCCGGGCCGGGGGAGAGCCGCCCCATGCGCATCGCTGTCGTCAACAACTTCTTCCCGCCGAGGGTGGGCGGAAGCGCGCACATGGCGGCGTCCCTGGCCGAGCAGTACGCGGCGCGCGGGCACGAGGTGCTCGCGATCACCGCGGCCTACGCCGACGCCCCGGCCGACGAGACGAAGGACGGCTACCGCGTCGTCCGCCTGCCCGCGGTGAAGATGCCGCAGCTGGGCCTGTCGATCGACTTCGACATGAGTTTCGCCTCGTTGCGGCCGGGGAACTGGCGGCGGCTGCGGAAGCTGCTGGACGAGTTCAAACCGGACGCGATCCACCTGCACGGGCAGTTCTTCGACCTGTCGTGGCTGGCCGGGCGGTACGCGCGGCGGCACAAGCTGCCGATGCTGCTGACCATCCACACGCTGCTGATCAGCGACAACAAGCTGTACGGCGGCGTCTTCCGGTTCCTGGACACCGTGCTGGTGAACCCGATCCTGCGCTATCTCAAGCCGCGGTACGTCATCCTCGACAAGCTCGGGGTCGACTACTGCGTCGAGCGCTACGGCACCAGCGACGCGAACTCGGACTACTTCCCGATCGCCGTCGACACCGGGAACTTCGAGAAGCCGCTCACTCTCGATGTCCGTGCGGAACACAAGCTCGGCGACGGTCCGGTGATCGTCTCGCTCGGGCACGTGATCCCGCTGCGCAACCGGCTCCCGCTGGTCGAGGCGCTGCCGTCCATTTTGGACAAGCACCCGGGCGTGAAGGTGGTCGTCGTCGGCCGCGTGTATCACGACGTCTTCCTGAAGCGGGCCGAAGAACTCGGTGTCGCGGACGCCATCGTCGTCACCGGCGCCGTGCCGAAGGCCGACGTGCCCGCGTACTTCGCCGCCGCCGACATCGTCACGCACGACCTCAACGGCGGCTGCGGCACCGCGTCGCTGGAGGCGATGCTCTCGGGCACCGCGACCATCGCTTCGGTGACCGAGGACAACTACCCGGGCATCGAACTCCGCAACGGCGAGAACATCCTGCTGGTGCGCCCGGACGACAGCGAGGCGGTGGCGGACACCGTCATCGAACTGCTCGACGACCCCGAGAAGCGGGCTTTGGTGGCACAGCGCGAAAGCGCGATGGTGCGGGCCAACTTCGGCCTCGACGTCGTCGCGGAGGAACACCTGCGCACCTTCGAGAAACTGGTGACCGAGGCCGATGTTCTTCGATGACGAGCGCAGCAACCGGCTGCGCCCGCAGATCCTGACCGAGCTCGTCTCGCAGTACATGAACGACGCCGAGCGCGCCAAGTTCTACGGACTGCCGGAGTCGACGCGGGTCCGCGAACGGGTCAAGATCATCAGCCCGGAGAACCTGACGATCGGCGAACACTGCTGGATCGGCGAGGGCGCCGCGCTCGACGCGAGCGGCGGGCTGGAGATCGGCGAGCACACCAGCATCGGCCTGAACACGCTGATCTTCACCCATTCCAGCTGGCTCGCGAACATGACGCTGCAGAACCACTCCGGCAGCGACCTGATCGAACGCAAGCCGGTGAAGATCGGGAAGGGCTGCTTCATCGGCGGCCTCGTGGTGATCATGGCGGGCGTGACGATCGGCGATTTCGCCACCGTGCAGCCGAATTCCGTGGTCGCCAAGGACGTCCCGCCGCGCACTCTCGTGGCGGGCAACCCGGCCCGGGTGTTCCAGCGCTACGACGACGAGTACATCCAGTCCGAAGTGGAGCGTGTGCGCGGCGAGAACGCTCGGCGGCGCGCGCTGGCGGAGGAGCGCGGGGACGCTTCTTCGTCCTGGGGCGCTCCGGCAGGCGATTTCACGGAGTCGTGAGTGTTTTGGGTCGTTCTGACGACACGGATCACTCACGAGAGGTGACCCTCGACGACTGGGAGGCGATGCCCCAGAACCGGGCCGAAGTGTCCGGCGGCGTCCTGGTCGAGGCACCGTCCCTGGACACCCGGCACCAACTGGCGGTGCCCCGGCTCGCGTACTGGCTGGATGAGCGGCTCACGGATCTGGCCGCCGTCGCCGGAGTCGAACTGTTGCTCACCGGGCACCCGTTGACCATTCGGGTGCCGGACATCCTGGTCGCGAACCCGCCCACTCTGGATGTTGCCCGAGTGGCCGTCGCGGACGCACGGCTGGTGATCGAGGTTCTGTCCGAGGGCACCGTCCGCACCGACCGGGTCACCAAGTTCTCCGAGTACGCCGAAGTCGGCATCGAGCACTACTGGATCGTCGACCTCGAAGACCCGGCCAGCATGGTCACCTACCGTCTGCTCGACGGCGAGTACGAGAACTTCGGCGAGCACAGCGGCAAGGTGAGCCTCGACTTCGAGGGCACCCCGCTCACCCTGGACCTCGACGCGCTGACCACCCGCCACGCGCAGCGTCCGTAGATGTCATGAAAGACCCTTTCCTGACGAAAAACGTCAGGAAAGGGTCTTTCATGACACTCGCCGGCAAGCGGCGCCGCGGTAGCGCGTTGTGAAAGCCACTTTCGCAACCTCCAACGTTGCGAAAGTGGCTTTCGCAACACCACGCTCGGCCGGCCAAGCACGAGACCCGACGCCGACGGGAACCATCACCCCGCCCGGACCGACTACTAGGCTCAGCGTGCGAGTTCCCCGGCGGGAGGGTGGTCCGATGAGGTTCAAGCGGTTCGGCGCGTCGTTGCTGGTCACCGGGTCGATCCTGCTGGGCGCCGCGACCCCGGCGCTGGCCCATGCGGAGCTGAAGAGCAGCGACCCGGCGCGGGGAGCGTCGCTGGCGACGCCGCCGACACAGATCAAGCTCACCTTCTCCGGCCCGGTCACCCTCGCCGAGAACCCGATCCAGATCACCGGACCCGGGAACGCGTCGTGGACGGTCGGCCGCGCGGAGGTCGCCGGCACCGTCGTCACAGCGCCCGTCCAGGCCGTCGGGCCCGCGGGCGAGTACACCCTCCGCTACAAGGTGACCTTCGAGGACTCGGACGTCGCGAGCGGCTCGGTGAAGTTCAGCCTCAGCAACCCGGCCGCGCCGTCGTCCAGCCAGGCCCCGAGTAGCCAGGCCCAGAGCAGCCCGCCTCCCGCGAGCAGCCAAGCCCAACCCACCGCCACCCCGGCCCCGCAGACCGACGAGACCACGCCCGAGGGGTTGCTGCCGACCTGGGTCTGGATCGTCCTCGCGGTCGCCGTGGTCGCCGCCGGTATCGTCGTAGCGCTCCGGTTCACTCGTCGGAAGGACTGACCCTTCACGCAACGACAGCGGTCGAGGCAACCTTTCGGGTGGTCAACCGTCGAACGGAGATGAGGACCAGGGTGGCTCGCGGCGATGACGAGTTCGTCGAGTTCGTGCGGAACTCGTCGACCCGTCTTCAGCATGCGGCCTACCTGCTGACCAGCGACCGCCATCAGGCCGAGGACGCCGCCCAGACGGCGCTCGCCAAGACGTACGCGGCCTGGTCGCGGGTACGCCGCAAGGACGCCTACGCGTACGCGCGGCAGGTCCTCGTCAACCATGTGATCGACGGCTGGCGGCGCCCGATCCGCGAGAACGCCACCGAGGAGATCCCCGAGCAGCCGAGCGGGATGGACGTCGCCGGGGCCGTTGTCCAGCGGAAATGGCTCCTTGACGCGTTGCGTACGCTCACAGACCGGGAGAGAGCCGTAGTGGTGCTCCGGCACTTCTTCGACTTGAAGGAATCCGATGTGGCCGGTGAGCTGGGTGTCTCGGTGGGCACCGTGAAGAGCACCAACTCCCGCGCCCTGACCAAGCTGCGGATCACCGCGGAGGACGGAACGGAACTGATCGGCGGGCTGGGACGATGACCGACCTCGAGACGCTGCGCTCGGCTTTGCGGGAACCGCCTGCCGAGGAGTTCACCGAGCCCGACCTCGGCGCGATCATGACCAAGGGCAGGCGCATCCGCCGCCGTCGCCGGCTCGCGACCGGCGCGGGCGGGGTCGCCGCCACCGTGGTGACGGTGCTGGTCATCGTCGGCGCGGTCGCGCTGAAGAAACCACCGCCCGGCCGGCAGCCGCTCCCGCCCGCCGCGAGCGCGCCGTCTTCGTCGCTGCAGCAGCCCGCGTCGCCGCCGCCCTCACCGCAGGCGACGAGCACCCAGGCTCCGTCGACCTCGGTACCGCTCGGCAACATCATCTCCCTCGGCACCAAGAGCGACGACGGCCGGGAAATAGTGCTCTACGCTTCCGCGCTCGACGAACCCGACATGCCGAACATCGAGTTCGGCCTGCGGATCGCCTACCGGAACGGTGACGGTTCGTACGAAGACCTGATGATGAGCAACGAGTACAAGAAGTCCGACCGGTCGTTCGGCTTCCACGCGGTGGACGGCGGGGACGTGGTCCGGGGCGCGTTCGTCCCCGTGTTCGGCTACTTCGCCGGCGGCGCGGCGCGGATCACCAGCACGGTCCGGGGGAAGCCGGTCGAGGCGAAAGTGGTCCCCTGGAGCGAAGACCCGTCGGTCTCCATCTTCTGGTTCGACGGTGCCCAGGTGGAGTCGGCGGGAGTGCTGACCCCCCTCATCGCTTACGACGTGCGGGGCCAGCGCCTCACGAAGTAAGCGTTGACCGAGGACCGGTACAACCCGACGATGCCGAGCACGATCCCCGCGAGGACGAGCACGTCGATCACGACGAGGACGATCCCCAGGCCCGACACCTCGACTTCACCGCCCAAAACGGTGGCACGCTCGGCCGCGTCCAGGTAGGTGACCACCGCGGCGATCACGGTGCTCAGCAGAACGAGACTCACGAGGATCGCCGAAACGGTGAGGGCCACCCGTGCCCAGTTCCGGCCCGCCCTGGTCACCACGCACAGTGCCATCTGGACGACGCCGAGCACGAGGAACCAGATGATGACCGGCGAACCCGGATCCTCCTGACGGACGCGAGACCCGTCCACGCCTTGCATGAACGCGAGGAACGAGAGCAGTCCCGAGGTGATCATCCACGTCAACGCCGCCAGGGCCAGAACGGTCGTCGCGCGTTTGAGGGTCTTGGGCACCCGCGGACGGTAGCCGCGCCCACCCGGGACAGGTCCCGACGCAATTAGTCCTCTGGATGCGGTACTTGCCCTGGGCAACTACCGCATCCAGAGGACTAAATGCGAGGGAAGGTCAGGCCGCGGCCTGCGTCAGAACCTGGTCGACGACGGCGTGCGAAGGCAGGATCAGGTCGCGCTCGGTGTCGGCGTCGATCTTGCCTTCGAGCAGCTCCAGGAACCGGTCCAGCTGGGTCGCGAGAGGCTCGCGCGCGGTGACCAGTTCCGGGATCTCGATGACGGTCTGCTGGCGGTAGCCGAGGCCGTCCTCGGTGACCGAGTCGTGCGAGACGTGCCGGTAGATGGTGACGTCGCGGCGCAGCAGGTCGATCTCGATCATGCGGTCCAGTTCGGACACCCAGAGCGAACGGACCTTGCGCTGCCCGAGGCGGGACGCGGAAACCGTGGCGAGGCCGGACTCGAACGACAGCACCGTCTCGATGGTGTCCTCGGCGCCTTCGACCGAATTCGGGTGGAAGTAGCCGGCGCCGGAGGCGACCCGCTGCGGGGTCGCGCCACCGAAGAACTGGATCGCCAGGTCGACGTCGTGCACCAGCAGGTCCCACGCGACACCGGTCTTGATACGCGGCGCGTACGGGCCGTGGCGGCGGGCCATCAGGTGGATCGGCTCGTTGACCAGCGCCCGCGCGGTCATCACGGCCGGGTTGTAGCGCTCCAGGAGCCCGCACATCAGCGGGACGTCCTGCTTCGCCGACAGCCCGACGATCTCCTTCGAGAATTCCAGGCTGTTGCAGACCGGCTTCTCGACCAGCATCGGCTTGCCCTGGCCCAGAACCTCCTGCGCCAGCTCGTAATGCGCCTCGGTGGCCGAAGCGAGCACGACGGCGTCCACATCGGACAGAGAGCCGATTTCGGGCGTCCACTGGGTTTCGTAGCGTTCGGCGACCTTGCGGCCCGCCTCTTCGCGCGGGTCGATGACGCGGACGAGGTCCACGTTCTCGTTCGCCGCGAGCACGCGGGCGTGCAGGGAACCCATGTTGCCCGTGCCGATGAGGGCGATCTTGTGCGTCGTCATGCGCCGAGTACCTCGCGAACCGTCTCGATGATGGTGTCCAGGTCGGACTCGGAAAGGTGCGGGTGCACCGGCAGCGAAAGCGCCTGCGCGGCGACGGCGCCCGCCACCGGGAAATCCTCGACCTTCGCGTCGGGGATCAGCGGGTTGTTCCGGTAGCAGTCGTAGTCGAAGACGATCTTCGGGTAGTAGATCCCGTTGCCGATGCCCTTTTCCGTCAGCGCGGCGGCGAGTTCGTCGCGCGAGAGGAAGGCGTGCGGGCCGACCAGCACGGTGTACTGGTGCCACACGTGCTCACGGCCCGGCAGCACCTGCGGGATGTCGAGACCCGGGGTGCCGGCGAGGCCCTCGGAAAGGCGCTTCGCGTTGGCCTGCCGGGCGGCGGTGAGCTGGTCCAGCTTCTCCAGCTGCGGGATGCCGACGGCGGCGTGCAGGTCGGTCATCCGGTAGTTGTGCCCGGCGACCTCGTACTGGTAGCGGGCGCGCATGCCCTGGTTGCGCAGGACACGCAGGGCGTCGGCCAGCTTGTCGTCATCCGTGGTGATGACGCCGCCCTCGGCGGTGGTGATGTTCTTGGTGGCGTACAAGGAGAAGCAGCCGATCCCGAAGGACCCGGCCTGCTTGCCTTCGAACGAGGCGCCGACGGCCTGCGCGGAGTCCTCGATGACCTTGAGACCGTGCTCGGCGGCCAGCGGCGCGAGCTTGCCCATGTCTGCGGTCTGCCCGTAGAGGTGGACCGGCATGAGGACCTTGGTGCGGTCGGTGATCGCGGCGGCGACGGCGTCCGGGTCGATCGCGAAGTCGTCGCGCCGGATGTCGGCGAAGCGGACGGTCGCGCCGGCTTCCAGGATCGCGTTCAGCGTGGCCACGAAGGTGAACGGCGAGGTGACGACCTCGTCGCCCGGCTGAAGGTCGAGCGCCTGGATGGCGGCGACCAGCGCGGTGGTGCCGTTGTTGACGGCGATCGCGTGCTTCGTGCCGGAAACGCTCGCGAACGCGTCCTCGAAGCGCTTGACCATCGGTCCCTGTGCGATGGCGCCGGATCGCAGCACCTCGACGACGAGGTCCTCCGCGTCACGGACGTCGACCACGGTAATGGGGATCATCTGCAAGTCTCTCTCGACTGGGCGTTCTGGTGCGTCCGGTACAGTGAGCCGCCGGTTCTGCGCCCGGCCGCCCTCTCTGGCGCGGGCCACACGTTACCGGGACCGCCGAAGCGCCCATTACCCCAGGCTGCCTCCCAGCCACAACGAACGGATCTCACGTGGTGAACCGCATCCACCCGACAGCGATCATCGGCGAGGGTGTCGAGCTCGGCGATGACAACGTGATCGGGCCGTTCACGGTCATCGTGGGCCCGGCGCGCATCGGCGACGGCAACTGGATCGGCCCGCACGTGACCATCGGGACCCCGGGCGAGGATCGCGGCCGTGAGCACCCCGCCGCCTGGGAAACCGCGCCGAACGGTGATCCCGATCACGACGGCCACGGCGTCGTCATCGGCAGCCGCAACCGGATCCGCGAATACGTCAGCGTCCACCAGGGCACCTGGCGCACGACCACCATCGGCGACGGCGGCTACTTCCTCCGCGGCTCCCACATCGCCCACGACTGCCTGGTCGAGGACGCCGTCACGGTCGCTTCGAACGTCATCACCGGCGGCCACTGCCACGTCTGGTCCGGGGCGAACCTGGGCATGGGCGCGATCCTGCACCAGCGGGTCGTCATCGGCCCCGGCGCGATGGTCGGGATGAGCTCCGCGGTCCGCAAGGAAGTGGGCGCGTTCACCATCGCCGTCGGCAACCCCGCCCGGGTGACAGGCGTCAATACCGTCGGGCTGTCCCGCCGCGGGCTGGACGAGGCCACCATCGAGGCACTGGGACCGTGGCTGAAGGGTAAGGCCGGTCTCCCTGAGGACGGGCTGGCCGACCGGCTGCCCGGCGACCTCTCTACCTTGGTGAAGGCGTGGGACGCCCGTCCGCGCGAGGAGCACTAGGAGTCAGAAGATGGCGGAAGTCGCCGGCAAGCTGCGTGAGGTCTTCGTCGAGGCGCTGGACCTCGATGGCGAGGTCGACGTCGAAAACCTGAAGTACCGCGACATCGAAGCGTGGGACTCGGTCGGTCACATGGCGCTGGTCGCGGCCATCGAGGACGAGTTCGATGTGGAATTCGACACCGACCAGGTGATCGACATGTCCAGCTTCAAGGTCGCCGTCGACATGGTGACCGACCTCCAGTCCAAGTGATGCTGGACGGCAAGGTCGCCCTGGTCACCGGGGGTACCCGGGGCATCGGGCTGGCCACCGCGCGGGCGCTCGCCGAGGCGGGCGCCACCGTGGTGCTGACCGGCCGTGACGAGGCCAAGGCCAAGGAAGCGGCGGCCGCGGCGGGGGCGGCTAGCGGGCTCGCGCTGGACGTCACCGACGCCAAGGCCGTGTCGACGCTGGTCCGCGGCGTGGCCAAGGAGCACGGCAAGCTCGACATCGTGGTCGCCAACGCCGGGATCATGGAGGACGCGCTCCTCGGCATGATCCGCGAGGAGCTCGTCGACACCACGCTGAGCACGAACGTCGCCGGCACGCTGCACACCGTCCAGGCCGCGGCCCGGGCGATGATGCGGAAGAAAACCGGCGCCATCGTCGTGCTTGCCTCGATCGTCGGCGAGCACGGAAGCGCCGGTCAGACGGTGTACGCGGCCTCGAAGGCGGCGGTGGCGAACATCGCGCGTTCGGCCGCGAAGGAACTCGGCCGCTCCGGGATCCGGGTCAACGCGGTGGCGCCCGGCGTCATCGACACCGACTTGACCTCGGGCCTGACGGAGGACGCGAAGGCCGAGAACATCGGCAAGACGCCTCTCGGACGGCTCGGGACGCCCGAGGACGTGGCGAACGCGATCCGGTTCCTCGTCAGTGATGACGCTTCGTTCATCACCGGCCAGGTGCTGGGCATCGATGGAGGACTTGTTCTCTGATGACCCTTTTGGGTGTGGGTGCACGACTGGTAGAGGTCACGAGCGGCAAGACGCTCGCGGGCGAGGAACTCGACGCCGAGGTCACCCGCGTGGGGGCCGCGCTGGGGCTGCTGCCGCCGGGCGCGTTGTTCGCGCGGATGTCGGTGGACCTCGAAAGCGTGCTGAACTACCTCGGCGCGTTCGAGGCCGGGCGCGCGATCGCGCTGATCGACCCGGCGCTGGACGCCGACGTCCTGGCGGGGCTCATCGAGCGTTTCCGCCCGGCCGCCGTGCTGTCCGCGCCGGACGCGCCCGCACCCGAGGGTTACGGCGTCTCCGACGGACACTGGGTCCGGGAGTCCGCCGAGGGGGTGGAGCCGCATCCGCATCTCGCGATCCTGCTGCCGACCAGTGGTTCCACCGGAAACCCGAAGCTGGTCCGGCTTTCGCGTGGTGCGGTGTTCGCCAACGCCGACGCGATCGCGCAGGTGCTCGGCATCGACAGCGACGAGGTCGCGCCGACCAGTCTCCCGCTGCACTACAGCTACGGCCTGTCCGTGCTGAACTCGCACCTCGTCCGCGGCGCGACCGTCGTCATCGAGCCGTCCGGCGTGCTCGGGCGCGGGTTCTGGGACGCGGTCAACGAGCACAAGGTCACTTCGCTCGCGGGCGTGCCGTACCACTACGAGATGCTGCGGCGCCTGAAGTTCGACCCGGCGAAGTACCCGACGCTGCGCACGCTGACCCAGGCGGGCGGCAAGCTGCGTGACGACCTCGTCGCCCAGTTCAACGACAAGATCCGCGAGGTCGGCGGCCGGATGTTCGTCATGTACGGGCAGACCGAGGCCGCCCCGCGGATGACCACCGTCCCGGCCGACCGGCTCGCGGAGAAACTCGGTTCGGCCGGGCCCGCGTTGCCCGGCGGCTCGTTCGCCGTCCGGCGCGAGGACGGCTCCGAGACCAAGCACCCGAAGATCGTCGGCGAAGTCGTCTATCGCGGGCCCAACGTGATGATGGGCTACGCCGAGGACGAGGCCGGGCTGGCCGCGGGCGACGAATACGGCGGCGTGCTGGCCACCGGCGACCTCGGCTACCTCGACGACGACGGCTTCCTCTACATCACCGGCCGTCTCAAGCGGATCGGCAAGGTCTTCGGCAACCGCGTCAGCCTGGATGATCTCGAGCACGCCGTGCGTTCAGCTTCGGTGGGGATCGACGTCGTGGCCGCCGTCCCGGCCGGGGACAAGGTCGTCCTGTTCGCCGAGTTGCCCGAGGGCGACGGGGCCAAGGCGATCTGCAAGGACGCCGCGAAGGCGCTGTCCGAGCGGCTGCACCTGCACACCAGCGGGTTCGACGTCCGTCCCATCGACACCGTGCCGTTGCTCGCCAGCGGCAAGATCGACTACCGGTCGCTGGAGGCCCAGGTATGAGCGTCTTTACGTTGTCTCAGGCGGAGCGCGAGAAGCAGCTGCTTCCGCAGCTCGCCGAGCTCACCGCGCACCACCGCGAGAATTCCGAAGGCTACGAGCGCATCCTCTCGTCGCTCGGCATCGCGCGGGACGCGTCGTTCGCTTCCATCGCGGACCTGCCGTGGCTGCCGGTGCGGATGTTCAAGACGCACGACCTGCGCAGCATCCCCGAGTCCGAGATCTTCAAGACGCTGACCTCGTCGGGCACCACCGGCGCGGGCGCGTCGCGGATCTACCTGGACAAGGCCGCCGCCGGCGCGCAGACCAAGCAGCTCGGCGCCACGCTGCAGGAAGTCCTCGGCGGCGAGCGCCTGCCGATGCTGATGGTCGACACGATCGGCATCATCAAGAACCGCCGCTCGTTCTCCGCGCGCGGTGCGGGCGTGCTGGGCATGGCGAACTTCGGCCGCAAGCACACCTACGTGCTCGACGAGAACGACCAGCCGGACGTCGAGGCGGTCAAGACGTTCCTGGCGACCTACGGCGACAAGCCGTTCCTGATCTTCGGCTTCACCTTCATGGTGTGGCAGTACCTCTACGAGGTCGCGCGCGATCACAAGCTGGATCTGTCCAACGGGATCCTGATCCACTCCGGCGGCTGGAAGAAGCTGATCGACCGCGCGGTGGACAACACCGAGTTCCGCCGTCGCTTCAAAGAGGACACCGGCCTCACCCGGATCCACAACTACTACGGGATGATCGAGCAGATCGGCACCGTGTTCCTCGAAGGACCGTCCGGGAACTCGTTGTACTGCCCCGATTTCGCCGACGTCGTGATCCGGAACCCGGAGACCTGGGAAGAGCAGCCGGTCGGGGAGCCGGGGGTGATCGAGGTCGTCAGCACGCTGCCGCACTCGTACCCCGGCCACGTCCTGCTCACCGAAGACCTCGGCGTCTACAACGGGATCGACGACGGCGACTGGCCGGGCAAGCACTTCTCCGTCATGGGCAGGCTGCCCAAGGCCGAGGCCCGCGGTTGCTCGGACACCTTCCAGGGGGCTGCGGCATGACTCTCAACCAGCGTTTTCCGCTCGGCGACGCGATCGAGGTCTCCTCGTTGGTCGAAGAGCTGCGGGCCGAGCCTGTCGGCGGACGGCTGCGCGTCGGTGACCCGCGTGTCGTCGAGTTCCTGACGAAGTTCGCGCGCAAGCTGCTCGCCCCCGCGACGGCTCGCCGCTTCCCGGAGCTGGCGTCGCTCGGTTTCTTCCTGCGCAAGGGAGAGATCGCCAAAGCACTGTCCACTTTGGAGACTTCCGGCGACGCGCTGCGCTTCCCGCGCGGTCTCGTCTTCCACGTGCCGCCCGCCAACGTCGACACGATTTTCGTGTACTCGTGGGCGCTTTCGGCGCTGGCGGGCAACCATAACGTCGTCCGCGTCTCCTCGCGTTCGGCCGGTGCCGCCGAAACAGTGCTGGAAGCGCTGAACGCCGCACTGTCCGAAGTGGACGCCGAAACCGCCGCCGCGATCACCGCGACCCAGCGCATGGTCACCTACGACCGCAGCGACGCGATCAGCGGCGCGCTGTCGGTCGCCGCGGACCTGCGGGTCATCTGGGGCGGGGACGCGTCGGTCGCGGCGCTGCGCAAGTACCCGCTGGCGCCGCACGCGCGCGACCTGACCTTCCCGGACCGGTCGTCGTTCGCGGTCGCGTCGGTGCGCGGCTGGCGGAACGCCTCCGAGGCCGAGCGCCGCGGTGCCGCCGAGGGCTTCTACAACGACTCGTACTGGTTCGACCAGGCCGCCTGCTCGTCGCCGCGAGCGGTGTTCTGGGTCGGCGACGAGGACGGCGCTCGCGAGGCCGGGCAGGAGTTCCGGAAGCTGCTGGCCGAGGTGCTGGCGACGAAACAGCACGTCACCGAGCCCGCGATGGCCGTCCAGAAGCGGGTTTCGGCGTACGGCGCGGCCGTCGACGGGCTCGTCAGCGGCATCGAGTTCCAGGGCAACGGCATCGCGACCCTGGAGCTGGCCGATCCCGCGATCCTGCCGCGTGAATGGCTCGGCGCCGGCACTTTCGCCAACGCGCGGGTCGACACGCTTTCCGACCTCGTCCCGATCGTGCTCCGCAAAGATCAAACCGTCGGTCAATTCGGCTTCAGCAAAGAAGAATTGACGGAATTCGTGACGGAATTGGCGGGGCGCGGAGTCGACCGTGTCGTTCCGTTCGGATCGGCCCTGACGTTCTCCGCGATTTGGGACGGCTACGATCTGCTGACCGAGTTCAGCCGCTTGGTGACCGTACAGGCCTGACCTGCGGTGACGGAGTTTGTCAGCGGTACAGCAGAGGAGGTTCAGTGACGACGGTCGAAACGCCCGAAGAGGACACTTCGGTATCTGTAAAGCAGCCGAAATCCACCAAGGCGAAGATCCTCGACGTCGTCCGCTGGGTCGCCATCCTGCTGGTCGTCGCATTCGCGGCGAAGACGCTCGTCACCAATTGGGGTGAATTCTGGCGGACCTTGTCCGAGGTCGCGTGGGAATCCTCCACGTTGAGCCTGCTCGCGCTCATCGCCGCGATCATGGTGTCGACCTACGGCTGGCAGGTCATGGTCGACGACCTCGGCAAGCCGATCGGCTACGCGAGGGGCGCGCAGATCTGCCTCGTCGGCTCGCTCGGCAAATACGTGCCGGGTTCGGTGTGGGCGTACCTGCTCCAGATGGAACTGGGCCGCAAGGCCGGGCTCGCCAGGGCCCGGATCTTCACCGGCTCGCTGATCCAGCTCGGCGTCGGCGTGGTGTCCGCGCTGGTCGTCTCGCTGCTCGCGGCCCCGGCGGTGTTCAGCAACAGCCCGCGGGCGATGTGGCTGTTCGTGCTCATCCCGGTCGGCCTCGCGATGCTGCACCCGAAGGTGCTGACCTGGGGCACGTCGCTCGTGCTGCGGATCCTGCGCCGCCCGCCGCTGGACCACCGGCTGAGCTGGTCGGTCGTCGGAAAGGTCTTCGGCTCGTCGACCGCCGCGTGGGCGTTGCAGGGCGTGCACCTGTGGCTGCTCGCGAACTCCGTCGGCACGCCGGGTTTCAGCGGCTTCGTGCTGTGCGTCGGCGCGATGGCGGTCGCGATGACCGTCGGGACGTTCGCGTTCATCCTGCCCAGCGGGGTCGGTGTCCGCGAGGTCGCGCAGGTCGCCGTGCTCACCGCGTCGGGCCTCACCGTCGGCCAGGCGACGGCCTTCGCCATCGCCTCGCGCGTCATGTTCACCGTCGCCGACCTGATCACCGCCGGCGCCGCCGCCCTCTCGGCCCGCCTCGTCACTTCCCGCGTTTAGTCCTCTGAACGCGGCCCTTGCGCGGGGCAACCACCGCATTCAGAGGACTAAACGCGTCAGGGGTTCAACCGGTAGATCACCGCGTCGGCGTTGCGGTACACCTCGGTCACGAAGTTCAGCCCCTCCAGATCGCGCAGCCCGGCCTGCCGCGGGGCGCCCGTCGGGTAGCCGTACTGCCCGAGGATCACCCACCGCACGTTCAGCCGCGCCACCGCCGCCCGCACGGCGGGATTCGACGGGTACTCGCGGAAGTGCCACTCCAGCAGCCGCGCGTCCGACGGCGACAGCGTCTCGTCGAAATGCCCGGAAGTCGTGCGGACACCGGAGAGCGCGTAGGTCCACACCGTCCCGTCCAGCCGGTCGTTCAGCGCCCGCTCGCCGGGCTTCGCGAGCTCGGCGAGCTTCTCCATCGCGACGACCTCGTCCGGGCTCACCGGCAGCTTGTGCGGGTTGATGCCGGGCGTGTTCGCGTAGCCGGACGCGACCTTCTCCGCGTTGGACCGCGCGTAGAAACCGTTGCTCAGGAAGGCGAACCCGCCGAACATCGCCAGCGCGACGACGAACGCGGGCACCTTCCGGAGCGCCACGGTGTCCCGCAGCCACGCCTGCGTCTCGGCGAGGCCGTGCGCGGCGATGATCGACAGCGGGACCGCCGCCATCGACATGAACCGGTACGGGTCGTTCCACCACGGCCGGGACAGCGCCAGCACGAGGGGCTGCTCCGACGACGTCACCGCGATGTAGGCGAGTCCGGTGATCAACGCCGTCACGCCGATCCACCGCAGCCCGCCCGCCCGCGAGAAGAAGATGAAGCCCAGCAACAACGCCGCCGAAAGCCAGATCTGCGGATAGGGCTCGTAATGCTGGAAGCCCAGCAGCGCGCCGAGCGCCGTCGTCGCGCGCCATTCGACCGGCCAGCTGCGGTAGGGTACTTCGCCGTTCGCGAGGCCGATCGCGCCGAACAGCTGGAGCCCGGCCACGGCGACCGCGAGGACCCCGATGATCGCCAGCGCCCGCAGATCCCGCCCGATCCGCCGCCACCGGTCACCGGGCGCGACCCAGCGTTGCAGCAGCAGCGGACCGGCGAACAGGATCGCGCCGAACAACGCCGACGAGTGCACGCACAGCAGCCCGACGGCGCCGATGAGCAGCACGAAACCGGTGTCGGGCGCCGGGCGGTCGAGGTAGCGCTTCACCGCGACGGCGGCCAGCGGGGTCAGCGCGAGGCCGAGCAGGAACGGGAGCAAAGGTCCCCTGCTCATCGATTCGTACAGGCCCATCACCGGAGCGATGGACACGAGCGCGACCGCGCCCGCGAACACCGCGCGCCCCCGGAACACGCGCACCATCGTGACCAGCGACAACGCCAGCAACGCGGGGAGCAGCGCGGTGTTCACGTCCAGCGTCAGCGGGATGCTCGCCGGGCTGAGCAGGTACACCACCGACGCCAGCAGGTGGTAGGCGTTGGGGTAGAACACCGGCGCCGCGTCGCCGTACCAGTTGACCTCGCCGGTGCCGAACAGGCTGCCGTCACCGGTCTCGGCGATCTGCCGGACGCCGTTCGCGTGGTACACGGCGTCGAACCCCTGCGGGATGGCGTCCAGCCTGCCCATCCCGCGGACCACCGCGTACATCCCGACGGCGGCCGCGAGCAGCAGGCAGGCCCCGACGGCGAGATGCCCGGAGCGGCCCCACAGCGGTTCCTCCGGCGCGGGCGGCCACCGGCGCAGTGTGAGCCGCCGCAGGCCGTAGGCGACACCGGCGAACAAGGCCGTCGCCACCGCGTAGGTCACCGGGGTGAACGGGAGCCCGAGCGCGGCCGACCACGGCCCGGCGAGACCGCCGATGGCGTAGCTCAGCAACGGCGTCATCCCCGCGAGCACCCAGCCGCGCAGGCCGGCGGCGAGACCGGTGAGCAGACCGGGCAGGCCGATGGCGAGCAGTGCGACACAGACCGTGACGACGTCGGTCAGGAGGGAGGTCTGGGTGGGCACAAGGTGTCCTCAGCGTCTGAAAGCGGAGTGGGGTATCCGCACGGAACTCCCGGGGTGCGGAACGGAATGGGCGGCCAGATTAACCGCTGAGGGCCGTTACCCGAAGGAGTCACATCCCGCGGGGGAATTCGGCGGAGCATCGTCTACTCCGCGCACACTCGACTCACCCGTTCGTGTCAATTGACTGCGCCGAAAGAAACACCTTGGCGCGGCGTTCGATACTTGACCGTAGTCTTTTTCGCATACGGAGCGGCTCGGCCCGGGAGGGTGGGATCAGGTGGTGATCGCGCTTGCCGTCGCCTGGTCCGTGCTCGCGATCTTCGTGCTGGTGGCCTGGCCCAAGATCAGCGCCGACAAGAACTGGCGCGCGGTCGCGCTGCTGCTCACCCTCGGTTTCTCCGCGGCGCACCAGCTGTTGTTTTCGACCATCGCGGAAGACGCGTACATCACTTTCCGCTACGCCCAGAACATCGCCGACGGCAATGGTCCGGTGTTCAACACCGGCGAGCGGATCGAGGGTTACGCGAATTTCCTTTGGATGATCGTGATCGCGTTGCCGAAGGCCGCTTTCGACGCCGATATCGAAACCTCGGCGATCGTGCTCGGCGTTCTCGCCACCCTCGGCGCCGTCCTGCTCGCGCACGTGACGGTGAACCGGGTGGTCGAGCGGGCCGCGGGGGAGCCGCGCCCGGCCGCCGGGGTGGCCGCCGCGGTCCTCGTCGCGGGCGCCGGAGGCCTCGCCGCGTACGGCGGATCCGGCACCGAGACGCCGTTGTTCGTGCTGCTCGTGTTCGGCGTCTTCGCCTCGCTCGCGGCGCGGCGCCCGGTCGTCGCGGGCGTGCTCGTCGCCTTCGCGATGATGACGCGCCCGGCGGGGGTCCTGCTCGCGGTGCTCGTCGGCGGCTGGCTGGTCGTCGCCGCCCTGCGCGGCCGCCACTCCTGGTGGGCCCCGGCGGGCTGGCTGCTCGGCGGGCTCGTCTTCGCCGCGCCGTGGACGGCGTGGCGGATGACCTACTACGACCATGTCCTGCCGACGTCGGTGGTCATCCCCTTCGACCTCGATGTCCCGCAGCGGATCGACCACGGCTGGCGGTACCTGTCGGGTTTCTCGGTGGTCCACCAGGGTTTCCTGCTGCTCGGCCTGGCCGCGGCGGTGGCGCTGGCACTGCGTCGCGCCGGCCGGACACCGGGGGAGGCCGAGGCCAGGTCGCTGACCTGGCTGATGCTCGTCACCGCCGTCGCGCTCACCGGTTTCGTGGTCTTCTTCGGCGGCGACGCGAGGCCTGCCTGGCGCCTGCTCGCGCCGATCCCGCCGCTGCTGTCGGTGGCGGCCGTATCGGTCTACGGCGTGCTCACCGCGACGGCGAAACCGAGTCCGCGGCCGCGTCCGCGGGGCAGGCGGCTGATGCCCGCCGCCGCGATGGCGCTGTCCGGGCTCGCGGTGCTGGTCTCGGTGTTCAGCCCGGAGATGCTGGCCCGCGTGCGCGCCTGGCACGACCACGGAGCGCAACTGGAGGAGATCGGCCGCTGGCTCGACGCCTACCTGCCGCCCGGTTCGATCGTGAGCACGTCCGCGCCCGGCGTGCTGTCCTACCACGCCGGGACGCAGCTCCAGATCGTCGGCGTCCGAGGGCAGACCGAGGAAGCGGGCGAGACCCTCGTCACCCGGCGGCATCCGACGATCGCCGTCATCACCGACAACGGCTACTCGCCGACGCAGTCCTGCGTGATCGATCCGGCGTACGTCGCGAGGTACCGCGTCGCGACCTTCGCGCGTGAAGGAACGCCGTCCTGGCTCACCGTGTTCCTGCGGGCGGACGTCGAACGCTCGGTGAGGGCGGCCCTCGACCGCTCACCCGATTTCCGCCACGTACCGTGCCCTTCGTGAGTGTCGACGAACGCGTTTCCCCCAGCCGACCAGCAGCGCTTGGCTTCTCTTCGCGCCTGTTCGGCCTCGGCGTGTTCGCCGCCGCGCTCACCGTGTTGCTCGTCCGCTTCCTCGTGCCGAGGCCGGTCGGGATGGCCGACAACGGCGACGGCTTCCGCGTGCTGTGCGGCGCGGGTATCCCGTGGAAGGGCAAGCCGGAGCCGTTCGTGCGCCTCTCCTACACCGCGCCGGCGGGCGAATGCGACGCCACCTATCTCCTGACCCAGAGCTGGTTCGCGCGGATCGCGCGGTCGATCGGCGGGCTGCTCGGCCTCGAATCGACACTGAGCCTTGTGGTGCTCGGCGTGCTCACCAGCGTCCTCGCCGCCGCCGCGGTCGCGTTGATCGTCGTCGGGCTGCCGTACTCGCGTCGCGTCCGCGGCTTCGCGACTGTCGGGCTGCTGCTGGTCGTCGCGGACTCCGCGTTCTTCGGCTACTTCGCCTCCGTGCTCGGCGAAGGCGCCGCGTTCCTCGGTCTTCTCCTGGCAGTCGGCGGCCTGCTGGTGTCCGCGCGACCCGGGTGGTGGCGCTACGCGGGCTTGGCCGTGCTTCTCTTCGGCGGCGTCATCGCGGTCAACGCCAAGGTCCAGACGCTGATGATCCTGCCGCTGCTCGCGCTCGCCGCGTTGCTCGTCCGCCCGGCCGGAGTCAGGGGTTTGAAGCGCTGGCTTCCCGCGGTGTTCGTCGTCGGTGCGCTCGCCGGAGGCACGGCGTACGCCCAGCAGACCGTCGAACCGGCGAAGCTCCCCGACGGCTCACTCGCCGCGCGTCCTGGTGACGATTCGCGCGAGATCAACATGTTCAACACGATCTTCTTGACCATTGTGGACGGTCGGCACGACACCGGGGCCGACCTCGCCGCGCTGGGGCTGCCCGCTTCGTTCGGCCAGTACGCGGGCAACGGCTGGTGGCATCCGAAACCCGCGACGATGGACCCCGAGTACCCGCGGTACCGCGAACAGATCAGCAGGCGCAACGTCGTCGAGTACTTCGCGACGCATCCCTGGCGCACCGTCGGGATCCTGGACCGCGCGGCGGGCGATCTGCTCACCGCGCGCCCGCCCTACCTCGGGAGCTTCGACCAGTCGGCCGGGTTCGCGCCGGAGGCACAGGAACACCGCGTCCCGGTGGCGTCGACCATCACGAAACTCTTGGCGCCACTGGGTTTCTTCGCCCTGCTGCCGATCTGGTTCCTGCTCGGTTGGCGCGGCTGGAAGGCCCGGCGTGACGCGGTGGGCATCGCGCTGGGCTTCCTTCTCGCCGTCGCCGCCGGCCAGTTCGCGCTGGCCGCGCTGGGGGACGGCTTGGAGAACGTCAAGCACCAGGCGATCGCCTTGTACTGCACGCTGCTCGGCGTCGTCCTGGCGCTGGTGACTTTCGCGCGTCAGGAGGATTTGACGTCGTCCTCGACGTCCAATCTTCCTTGATGCGGCCGGAAGCCGTTGAAGCCCTTGAAACCCGCCTGGCGCGTTGTCGCCGGGAACGACACCAACGCGGCGAAGATCAGGAGCGCGACGGCGTCGACCCAGAACACCGCCGGACCGCCGACGAACCGCAGGTTCACCGCGATGTAGAGGAAGAACAGCGCGCCGACCCAGAGCCGCCGTCCCTCGCCTCGCTGCTGGTCGAGCACGACGGCGACGAGCGCGATGAGCAGCGGCGCCATCATCACGAAGACCCGCGCCGTGTCGGTCGCGACGAGCCGTCCGGCCAGGCAGCAGGCGAACAGCCAGATGCTGGCGATCAGCAGTTCCGCGCGCAGACCGTGACGGCGGTACTGCTGGTAGAGGCCGTAGCCGAAGATCAGCCAGAAGAAGTGGAACGTGGTGAACAGTTCGACCTGGCCGGTGCCCTTGCCCGCGTTGAGCGCGAAGCGGATGTTGTCGAGCAGGCCGCTGTTGGACTGGCCCGCGCCGAAGCCGTAGTCGCCGCCGATGAGGTTCTGCGCCCAGATCCGGTAGCCGACGTAGATCCCGGCGGCGACCACGAACACGCCGATGCCCCCCAGGACATCGCGATCACGGAACGACCGGCCGCGCGTCCACGCGATCAGCGGGTACAGCGGAGCCAGCAGGAGCGTCGTCTCCTTGTTGATCGCGCCGAGCACGATGACGATCGCGAACGGGATCAGCTTGCGTTTGAGGATGAACCAGATCGCGAGCAGGTAGAGCAGGTTGTTGAGCGGGTCGACCAGCCACGGGTTGCTGAAGGCGTACGGCGCGTACCAGAACGTGCAGGCCAGCGCGACGGCGGCGAGCACCGACGTGAACAGCTGCAATTTCAGGTACGAGCGCAGGAATTCGAAGAAGACGATCACCGTGGCGAGCGTGACCACGAAGGTGAAGGCCACCCAGAGGACGTCGAGCGAGAGCCCGGTCAGCAGGTTGCCGCGGTGGATGATCCACGGGCTCAGCATCCGCAACGCGAAGGGGTTGTCCACGGCCGCGCCGGTCTGCTCCGACATGCGGTAGTAGTTCAGCGCGTCGCCCCAGGCCGCTTCATGCGGTTTGGGGAACTTCGGCATGAAGGAGATCAGATTGATCAGGGACACCGTGCCCAGCGCGAGGTAAGCCCAGAGGCGCTGAGCGCCGGGTCTTCCTCGCGGCATGAGCGTGATTTCGGTGGTCTCGTGCGTCACGAGCACATTTTAGGGCAGTGACCTGGGGTGATGACGTCAGCAGCCGCTTGTGACCTACGCGACCGTAGGTTGGTTACCCTACGGTAGCGTAACCTGGACGAATGGCCGAACTCGTTTACCCGCCCGTCATCATGGCGGCGAAGCTCATGTTCCGGGTGCTGGACAACCGCATCCGGGTGGAGGGGACCGAGCACATCCCGTCGACGGGCGGGGCGGTCATCGCCTGCAACCACGTCAGCTATCTCGACTTCATCTTCTGCGGGCTCGGCGCGCAGCCGGCGAAACGCCTGGTCAGGTTCATGGCGAAGAAGGAGATCTTCGGCAACCGGATCGCCGGGCCGCTCATGCGCGGTATGCACCACATCTCCGTCGATCGCGGCGCGGGGCTCGCGTCCTACCGCGAAGCCGTCGAGCGCCTGAAGGCCGGAGAGGTCGTCGGGGTGTTCCCCGAAGCCACGATCAGCCGGTCCTTCACCGTGAAGGACATCAAGTCCGGCGCCGTCCGGATGGCCGCCGAAGCCGGCGTCCCGGTCGTGCCGATGGCGCTGTGGGGCACGCAGCGGCTGTGGACCAAGGGCCGTCCGAAGGACCTCACGAAGCGCCACGTCCCGATCTCGATCCTCGTCGGCGAGCCGATGCACCCGAAGGCCGAGGAGGACGCCGAAGTCCTTTCGAAGGACCTTCGCGTGCGGATGTCCGCGCTCGTGGAGCGCGTCCAGGCGGACTACCCGGAGAAGCCCGGCTCCGACGACGAGCGCTGGTGGCTGCCCGCGCACCTCGGCGGAACCGCGCCGACGCCGGAAAAGGCCGCCGAGCTCGACCGCGAAGGCCGCTGATCACGCGAGTTCCGCCTCCAGACACGCGTGTTCCGCCTCTACGCACGCGAGTTCCGCCTGCAAGCACGCGAGACCCGTCCCCGGTCACCCTGACCGACGCGGGTCAGAACCAGCGTTCGAGCACCTGCGCGACGCCGTCCTCGGAGTTCGGCGCGGTCACCTCGTCTGCGACGTCCAGGACGTGACGGTGCGCGTTCGCCATCGCCACCCCGTGCCCGGCCCAGCCGAGCATCTCGATGTCGTTGGGCATGTCACCGAACGCGATCACCCGCCCGGCCGGCACCCCCAGCCGCTCGGCGACCTCGGCCAGCCCGGTCGCCTTCGTGATGCCGTGCGCGGAGACCTCGATCAGGCCGGAGTTCGTCGAGTAGGTGATGTCGACCGAACCTTCGAGCACCTCGCGTGCCGCCCGCGCCATCTCGTCCGAGGTCATCCCGCGCCTGCTGATCATCAGCTTGATCGCCGGATGCCCGAGCACCTCGGCCCGCGGCGCCTGCGTGCCCTCGTTGTCACCCCACGGGTTGTGGTAGTCCGGTTCGATCACGAAGTTGCGCATTTCCTCGTCGAGCGCGGACTCGCCGATCCGCTCGGCGGCGTACCGGCAGCCGGGAAGAGCGTGATCAAGAGCACTCACGGCGTCGTGCAGCAGCGTCGGCTCCAGCATGCCGTGGACGGCCACGATCCGGTCCGCCCCGATGTCGTACAGCACCGCGCCGTTCGCGCAGACCGCGTACCCGGTCAGGTCCAGCGGGTTCGCGATCGGGGCGATCCAGCGCGGCGGACGGCCGCTGACCAGCACGAAGGGGACTCCGTCCTCGGTGACCCGCCGGACGGTGCCGATCGTGCGTTCGGTCAGGGCCTCCATCGGGCCGAGCAGGGTTCCGTCGACGTCGGAGGCGATCAAGAGGGGTTTTTCCACTCGCGCATTGTCCCCGAAGATCCGCCCATCGGGCGAAGGGTCGGTCTGGACCAGTACCTTCCCCCGTGTGCGCGTAGGCATCGTGATCCTTCCGGAAGATCGTTGGTGGGCGGCCGAGCCGAAATGGCGGGCCGCCGAGGAATACGGCTTCGACCACGCTTGGACGTACGACCACCTCGGCTGGCGGAACCTCGTCGACGGCCCGTGGTTCAGTGCGATGCCAACGTTGACGGCGGCCGCCATGGTGACGTCGCGGATCAGACTGGGCACCTTCGTCGCGTCGCCGGTCGCGCGGCACCCGGTGCCGTTCACCCGCGAGCTGACCACCCTCGACGACATCTCCGACGGCCGGTTCGTCCTCGGCGTGGGCGCCGGCGTCCCGCACACCCACTACGACGCCGCCGTGCTCGACGGCCCCGAACTGTCGGCCAAGGAACGCACGGACCGCTTCACCGAGTTCGTCGAAGCGCTCGACGGGCTGCTGATGACCGACGGTTTCGACTTCGAGGGCGACTACTACCGGGCCAAGGGTGCCCGGAACCTGCCCGGCTGCGTGCAGCGGCCCCGGCTGCCGTTCCTGGTGGCCGCGAACGGCCCGCGCACGATGACGCTCGCCGCGCGGTTCGGCGCGGGCTGGGCCACCACCGGCATCAAGGCGGAGACCCAGGACGAGTGGTGGAAGGGCGTCGCGGAACTCGTGAAGACCTTCGACGAGCGGCTCGACGCCGTCGGCCGGGACAAGGCGGGCGTTCAGCGGTTCCTGAGCCTCGACTCGGCGCCCGTCTTCTCCCTCTCCAGTGTGGGCGCGTTCACCGACGCCGCCGGGCGGGCCGGTGAACTCGGGTTCACCGACATCGTCACGCACTGGCCGCGGTCCGGGGACTACTACGTCGGCCGCGAGTCGACGCTCGAAGAGGTCGTCAGCGACGTACTCCCGGTACTACAGGGCAGGAACGTCTAGGCCGATCGGGTGACATCGGCGGCTCCGCTCAACCAGGTCCGTTCAACGGTCGTCTGAGGGATGAGTACAGCGAGTGGGTGCGGCCCTTCAGCGGCTGCCCCTCATGGGTCACCCCGGGGGTGAATGGGGGACTGAGGCTCGCGTGGTCGCGGCAGGGGCAGTCCGCGACCACGCGAGCCTTGAACTTTCGGCCCGCGAGTCACGTCCCCAATCACGCGAGTGACGTGTCCGAGCACGTGAGTCACGTCTTCGAACCCGGCGATCGAGACGTTAGAGCTGTGGGCTGAGGCTCGACGGTGGTGTTTCGGGCGCGGTGGTGACGCGGCACGTCACTCGCGTGATCGAAGCCGGATCTCGCGTGATTGGAGCCGGATCTCGCGTGCTCAGCGGCGGAACACCCGAGTGCTGCATCCAGATACGCGAGGACGGTCAGAGCGGACCGGTGTTTACCTACCCACGCCTGAACTGGGCGAGAGTGGTGGCTCCGCGGCTGCCAGGGCGCGACGGTGAAGGAATTGGGACGTTGAACGTCCCAATTCCTACATCGTCGCCAGGGATGCCCGGTCTTGGACCTTGATCAACGGAGAATCCGGGACGTTCAACGTCCCGGATCCTCCACGCTCGCCAGCCCACACCAGTGGGTAGGCAAATACGCGTCCGCCAGAACCGTCCTCACCTCTCACGCGGCGAAGGGCGCTTTCACCGCGTCGCATGCGGGGAAAGCGCCCTTCAGCCCACGTCGACGGGTCAGGTCGTCTAGCGGGTCAGGGTGTAGATCGAAGCGCCCGCGTTGCCGAAGTCCTTCCGCAGGAAGTTCAGCCCGTCCAGATCCCGCAGCCCCGGCGCCGGCGGCTCGCCGATCTTGATCGGCGTGCTCCCGATCAGCACGTGCTTGATGTTCAGCCGCTTCACCGCGGCCTGCACCTCGGGGTCGGTGTCGTAGTCCCGGAAATGCAGCGCCAGGTACTTCGCGTCCGGCGGCGGCACACCGGGGTCGTAGTGCCCGGCGACCGGGTGGATGCCGGTGATCGCGTACAGCCAGGCCGTCCCGTCGAAGCGCTCGTTGAGCACCTTCTCGTCCGGGCCGATGTTCATCTTGGTCAGCTCGTTCATCGCGGCCAGTTCGTCGGCGCTGACCGGCGGCGTGACCTCGCCCTCGGGCCCGTTGTAGTACAGGAACGACACCGCGTGCGCGTTCGACTCGGTGTAGAAGCCTTTGGTCAGCACGGCCGACGCGGCCACGACGAACACGGCGGTCGCCAGCCCGAGCCGGGCGGGCAGCGCGGGACGGCTCTTCACCCAGGAGCGCCCGCTCGCCCACTTCGCGAACCAGCGTTGCAGCTCCGCCATCCCGTGCCCGGCCAGCAGGCAGAGCGGGATCGCGGCGAGCGCCATCAGGCGGTACCGGTCGTTCCACCACGGCCGCGACAGCGAGATCACCCACGGTTCCGCGCCGAACGAGGCGACCAGCACGAACAACCCCGAGAAGCCGATCGCGGAAAGCCCCACCCAGCGCATCCGGCCGAGCCGGAACAGGCTCAGGACACCGATCGCCAGCAGCACCGTCAGCCACACCTGCGGCGCGCTCAGCACCTGCCGGAAGGTCACCAGCAGCCCCAGCGACTTCAGCACCGGCAGCTGCGAGCCCCACGCGTAATAGGGGTATGAACCCGAAGTGAATTTCAGGGCGCCCAGGATGTGCGGCGCCGCGAGCAGCGCGCTCCCCGCCATCACCGGCACCATCTTGACGACGTCGCCGCCGATGACCCGCCAGCCGCCGCGGCCTTCCGGCACGCCGTCGAGCGGTTTGTGCCGCAGCGCGCGGTACCAGCGCTGCACCACCAGCGGGAAGGCGAACAGCAGCGCGCCGAACAGCGCCGACGAGTGCGCCGCCAGCAGCCCGACGGCGGTCAGCGCGAGCACGTAGCCGGTGTCCAGGCCCGGCCGCGCGAGGAACCGGGCCAGGGCGACCACGGCCAGCGGCGTCAGCACGATCCCGAGCGCGAACGGCAGCAGCCCGCTCGACACCGACTCGTACGCGCCGGTTGTGGCCGCGGCGGCCACCAGGGCCGTGCAGCCCGCGAACACCGCCCGCCCGCCGAGCTGGCGGATCAGGGCGACCATCGACAGCGCGAAGATCCCGGCGACCGGCATGGTGATGGCGTTCAGCGTGACCGGGATCGTCGTCCCCGAGATCGAGTACACGAGCGAGCCGACCAGGTGGTACGCGTTCGGATAGAACGAGCCGTCCGGGTACCAGTTGACGGTGCCCATGCCGGTCAGCGAGCCGTCGCCGGTCTCGGAGATGTAGCGGATGCCGTTCGCGTGGAACACGGTGTCCCAGCGCTGGAACACCGCCGTCGTCCCGCCGCGCGCCGAGAGCACCACGAGGATCGAGATGCCGACGGCCAGCGCGACACAGGCCGCGACGGCGTAGTGCGCACGCGGGTGCCACTTCGTCGGCGGATCTTCGGCGCCCGGCTTGATCCAGCCGCGGCTCTGCCCCAGCTTTCTGAGACCGAACCCGATCCCGGCGAGCACGGCCGTGACCGCCGCCACGGTCAGGGGGTTGTACGACACGCCAGCGAGTGCGAGCCACGGACCGGCCAGCCCGGTTACCGTGTAGGACAACAGCGGGGCCAGCCCGGCCAGGGCCCAGCCGCGCAGGCCCGCGGCCCGGCCGACGAGTCCGCCGGGGACCGCCAGCACGGCGAGGTACGTGATGGTCGCACCGAAATACGACCAGAAGGTGTCCGGAGTAGGCACTGCTTCCTAAATGTGTCTGTCGAAGGTGAAAACCGGTGCTCGGTGCAGGGCACGGAGGTGACCTGCGTACCCTCGACGCCCGTGAGCGCGCACACGAACCCCGACAAGATTACTGAAGCCGATTTCGCCGGCTACGACCTCATCGTGGTCGGGTCCGGATTCTTCGGGCTGACCGTGGCCGAACGGGCCGCGGCCGAGCTCGGCAAGAAGGTCCTCGTGCTGGAGCGGCGCCATCACATCGGTGGCAACGCCTACTCCGAAGCCGAGCCGGAGACCGGGATCGAGGTGCACCGTTACGGTGCGCACCTGTTCCACACCTCGAACAAGCGTGTGTGGGAGTACGTCAACCGCTTCACCGACTTCACGAACTACCAGCACCGGGTGTTCGGCAAGTACCAGGGCCAGGTCTACCCGCTGCCGATGAACCTGGCGCTGATCAACCAGTTCTTCGGCAAGTCCCACACGCCGGACGAGGCCCGCGAGCTGATCGCCAAGCAGTCGTCGGAGTTCGAGACCGCGAACGCGCAGAACCTCGAAGAGAAGGCGATCTCGCTGATCGGCCGCCCGCTGTACGAGGCGTTCATCCGCGGCTACACGGCCAAGCAGTGGGAGAACGACCCGAAGAACCTCGGCGCCGACATCATCACCCGGCTCCCGGTCCGCTACACCTTCGACAACCGGTACTTCAACGACACCTACGAGGGTCTGCCGGTCGACGGCTACACCGCGTGGCTCGAGAAGATGGCCGAGCACGAGAACATCGAGGTGCGGCTGAACGTCGACTACTTCGACGTCCGCGAGCACATCCCCGCCGGCACCCCGACCGTCTACACCGGGCCGCTGGACCGCTACTTCGGCTACTCCGAGGGCCGGTTCACCTGGCGCACGGTGGACTTCGAGTCCGAGGTCGTCGAGACCGGCGACTTCCAGGGAGCTTCGGTCGTCAACTACAACGACGAAGAAGTGCCCTACACCCGGATCATCGAGTTCCGGCACTTCCACCCGGAGCGCAAGCACTACCCGAACGACAAGACGGTCGTGTTCCGCGAGTACTCCCGCTTCGCCGGCGAGGCCGACGAGCCGTACTACCCGATCAACACCCCGGAGAACCGCGAGAAGCTCGAGGCCTACCGCGAGCTGGCGAAGGCCGAGGCCAAGGACAAGAACGTGCTGTTCGGCGGCCGTCTCGGTACCTACAAGTACCTCGACATGCACATGGCCATCGGCTCGGCGCTGTCCGCGTTCGACAACAAGATCGCGCCGCACCTGACCGATGGCGCGCCTCTTGACGGGTCCCTCGATGCTTGAGAAGGGCGCGCCCACGGGTGAAGTGGCCGTCCTGTCGAAGGTGCAGGGCGTCCTGAAGAGCGATGTCACGGTCAAGGCGGCGCGGGGTCTTTCGCACTTCGGCGAGCACAGCGCGGGATGGTTCGCGCTGGGGCTCGTCGGGGCCGCGGTGGACAAGAAGCGGCGCAAGGACTGGCTGGTCGCGGCGGCGGGCGTCGTCGGTGCGCACGCCGCCTCGATCGCGGTGAAACGCGTGGTCAGGCGGCCACGACCGGACCACGGAAGCGTCGAGGTCCTGGTCTCCACGCCGAGCAAGCTGAGCTTCCCGTCCTCGCACGCGACCTCGACTACGGCGGCGGCGGTGCTCTACTCCGGATTGACCGGGCGTAACCTGGTCCCGGCCCTGGTACCGCCGATGCTGGCCTCCCGGCTCGTGCTCGGCGTCCACTACCCGACCGACGTTCTGGCCGGAGCGGCCCTTGGGGGCGTAGTCGGCGGCTTGATACGTAGGAAGCTGAAGCGACGATGAGTGAAACGACCGAGAAGGCCGATTCCAAGCCTGACGACGTAGAACCCGTGGCCGAGGCCGCCGAACCGAAGAAGATCGCCGGCGGTCTCGTCGGCGGCATCATCAAGACGGCACGCCCGCGTCAATGGGTGAAGAACGTGCTGGTGTTCGCCGCGCCGTTCTTCGCCTTTTCGAAGTCGACGGACCGGACCGGCCTGCTGATCGCCGCGCTGATCGCCTTCGCGGCGTTCTCGCTGGTGGCCTCCTCGGTCTATCTCATCAACGACGCCGTCGACGTCGAGGCCGACAAGGCGCACCCGACCAAGCGGAACCGGCCGATCGCGGCCGGGATCGTGCCGGTCCCGGTGGCCTACGTCTCGGCGGTCGTGTTCTTCGCCCTCGGCCTCGGCATCTCGTTCTTCGCCAGCTGGCAGCTCGCGGTCGTGCTGGCGGTCTACGAAGCCGTCCAGCTCGGCTACTGCTTCGGGCTCAAGCACCAGCCGGTGGTCGATCTGGCCATCGTCGGCTCGGGCTTCCTGATGCGGTCGATCGCCGGTGGTGTGGCCGCCGGTATCGCGATGTCGCAGTGGTTCCTGCTGGTCACCGCGTTCGGCTCGCTGTTCATGGTGGCGGGCAAGCGCTACGCCGAGATCATGCTCTTCGAGCGCACCGGGGCGAAGATCCGGTCTTCGCTCAAGAAGTACTCGGCGAGCTACCTGCGGTTCGTCTGGGCGACGTCCGCGGCGATCCTGATCATGTCGTACTGCCTGTGGGCGTTCGAGATCCGCCAGGTCGAGCACGACTCGGTCTGGGCGGTCGTCTCGATGGTCCCGTTCGTGGTCGCGGTCCTGCGCTACGCCGTCGACGTCGACGGCGGCAACGCGGGCGAGCCCGAGGAGATCGCGCTCAAGGACCGCGTGCTCCAGGTGCTCGGCGCGAGCTGGGTCGTCACGCTGTTCCTGTCGTTCTACCTCTGATTCGACAGCTCGGACACAGCGCATCCACAGGTTGCGCACGCATCCTCGGTGGTGGGAGCGGGTAGGACACCTGCTCCCACCGACCTAGGAGCGAGAGATGAGCGACCCGCAGCGGCCGTCCGAAGACGAGGACAAGACGGTCGAGCAGCCCGCCGTCGGTGACGAGACAGCGAAGCCCGTCGAACCCCCTGCCGAAGCTCAGGCCGGGACGCCTGCCGCTGCCGGGCCTCCGCCCGGTTGGGTGCCCGCGCAGCAGGCTCCGCCGAAGAAGGGCGGTTTCCGGCGCTTCGCCGGGCACCGCGCGACACAACTGGTCGCGGTCGGCCTCCTCGGCTTCATCCTCGGCGGCGGCGTCATCGGCACCGCCGTCGGCCTGGCTTCCCGTGACGGCGACTGGCCCGGTTTCTCCCGTGAACACCGTGGTCAGGACGGTCCCGGCGCACACCGTGACTTCCATGGCGGCCCCGGTGACCGCGGCTGGCGTCACGACGGGAACCGATGATCATCCGTCCGTGGGACCGTCGCAGGTGACGAGTCCCACGGAGGGTAGATAACGGAATCATCACGGCAGCGTGTACCGTACTCGTGATGCGAAGCGCCTCCGCTGAACTGCCCCAGGCCTCCGGTGCGCTGCCGGGAGTCGCCGTCCTGACCCGCCCCTGGGTGCTGCCCGCCGGGGCGGCGGTCGCTTCGGCCCTGGTGTTCGTGCTGGTCAGCGGGCATTTGATCGACGACACGTACATCACGCTGTCGTACGCGAAGAACCTCGCCTTCCACGGCCATTGGGGCCTGATCGAGGACGGCACCGCCAACACCGCGACGTCGCCGCTGAACGTCCTCGTGCTGGCGCTGATCACGTTCATCGTCCGGGACGCCGTTTTCGCCGCCGGGATCGTCTTCGTCGCGAGCCAGGTGGCGCTCGTCCTCGGACTGCGCCGGATCGGCGCCGCGACCGGTCTCCCCGGCGGGTTCGCCCCGCTGGCGCTGGGCCTGCTGCTGGTGAACCCGCTGCTGCTGTCGTCGGTCGGCCTCGAAGTCGCCCTCGGCGCGGCGGCCGTCGTCTGGCTGATGGTGCTGCTGCACGAACGCCGTCCCGCCGCCGCGGGCGCGGTGATCGGCCTGATCGCGCTGATCCGGATCGACCTGCTGCTGATCGCGTTCGTGCTGTTCCTCGCGCGCCGCGAATTCTGGGTGGGCATCTGGCGGATGACGTTCGCCGCGCTCGCGGTGATGCTGCCGTGGTTCGGGTTCAGCTGGCTGACCCTGGGTTCGGCGGTGCCGGACACCCTGGTCATCAAGATCATGCAGCGCTCGTGGGGACCGTTCAGCTTCACCAACGGCCCGCTGCTGTACTGGCGCAACTTCCCGCTGGCGGCGACACTTTCCTTTCTGCCGCTCGTGATCGGCGGGCTCGCCGGTCTACTGTGGACGTTCCACTACCGGCGCGGTTCGGAGCGGGCGAAGCGCCTGGCGCCGTTCGCGACCCTCGCGATCGCCGGGGCGGCGCACTATCTGGCCTACTGCTGGCTGAACGTCCCGCCGTATCACTGGTACTACGCGCCGAGCATCGTCGGCGCGACGGTCTTCCTCGCCGCGGCCGCTTGCGCCGTCCCCGGCCGGGCCAGGCTCGGCGCGGGGATCCTCGCCGGCGCGTTCCTGCTCGTAAGTGCCTTCGCCTACGCCACTCCCGAGCTGCCGCGCCGGTTCGCGCCCATCACCAGTAACCACGCGGCGTCCGACGAGTACCGCCGGATCGGCTCGCAACTGGCCGAACTGACCCAGGGGCGCAAGGTGGAGAGCGCGGGCGAGGTCGGCGCGCTCGCCTACTCCTGCGACTGCGACATCGTCGACCAGTTCTCCGACCGCGGCTCGGTCGACCCGGCGATCACCGAGACGAAGAACCGCAGCAGCGAGCTCGGCAAGGCGCTGCTGGCGGCGAACTTCCGGTTCTTCGACCACAGCGTTCCGCCCGCGACCCCGGATCTGGTGCTGGCCACCACCCGCAAGACGCCGCCGGCGAACGCCCTCGCGACCTGGACGATCCACTCGCCTTGGATGGGCACCCAAAGCCTCTACCTGCTCTCGGCCCGCTAGCCCCCTTACGCATTTAGTCCTCTGAATGCGGTAGTTGGGTTCGCGAACTACCGCATTCAGAGGACTAAATGCGTGAGGTCAGCGGCGTGAGTGGGCGCGGTCGGCTCGCGTGACCGCCAGCAGGTCCCGCTGGTAGACCACGGACCCGTCGGCGAAGACGAACTGCAGCACCGGCCGCGGCGGGAAACTCCGCCCCAGGTACAGCGCGGTCACCGAACGCACGACCCCCGACGGCATCTCTTCGAAGGTCCGAAAAGGCTGGGCCGGATCCTCGCCCTCCAGCAGCTTCGCCGGGTACACGACGGCCAACCGCCGGTCGGACAGCGTCAGCCGCGCCTCACCCTTGCCCCCGGCGAGGTGGTCCGCGAGCCGCGCGGCTGTCTGCTCCGTCGAACGCGCGACGACCCAGTAGGCGATCGTCGGGTCGTCGGTCCAGTCGCCTTCGAGGACGTCCGGCGCGGGCAGCGGCCACCGCGTTTTCCCTGTCACCGCAGGGGTTTCCCGTGACGGCTCGTAGGGCAGCGTGAGCTTTCCGTCCAGCAGGAGACCCACGTGGCCGTGCGCGGGCGGGCAGCCGATGATCAGGCGTTCGCCGGGCGCGAGCCAGAACTGGTGCAGTTCCCGTTCGACGATCTCGTCGACGGACTTCGCGATCGGAAGGGTGTTCTCCATCAGTTCACCGTCACCGAATAGAGCCAAGCGAACTGCCGGGGATCGTCGCAGTCGAACAAGAAGTCCATCCCGGATCCGTCCACAAAGGACGCGCGCAGACACGGACGCTTCTTCTTGCCGTGTTCGGCGACCGCGAAACCGGCGATCCGATCGCGCGGGATCCCGGCGCGCGGCACCATCTCGTGCCGCGCGATCGGGACGCCCGCGGCGTTCTCGCCGTAGGTCTTCGTGGTCATGATCGCGGCGATGTCCTTGCCGAACCCGATCGCCTTCGACATGAACGACTTCTTCGAGGGCGTTTCCGGCGGCGGGACGACCTTCTCCAGCACGAGCAGCCGCGTGCTGGTCAACGCCCACAGCCGCGAAAGCGAACCGCTGGTGGACAGCTCCCGCACCGCCGCGTGCGCGATGCCGCCCTGCTCACCGAGGACGATGACCTGCGGCGACGGCGGATTCGACGCACCGCCGTCATCGCCACCGCCCAGCGCGGCGCTGACCATGTCCCCGGCGAAGTTCGCCGCGCCCGAGCCGAACTTCCCGAGCACGCTCTTCTTCGGGACACCCCAGGGATCGAGGCCGCGTACGTCGTAGTTCAGCGTGCGGCCGTACGCGGCCCACAGCAACCGTTCGCCCGGGTCCAGCGAAGGCAGGGCCTGCGACGCCGCCCCGAGCGGGTAGCCGAGATTCATTCTTCGATCGTGAACCCTCTGTCGGTCGCCGCGCGGCGCTCTTCCTCGGACGACGAATCCTGCGACTCGTTGTAGCCGGCCTTGACGCCTTGCTCGACGCCCAGCTCCGTCAGGTTACCGGCACTGCCGCGGAAAGCGGCCTTTCCGACGCTGGTCGTCCCGCTCATGCCCATCGCCCGGAGCCCGGCCTCGGTGAGGTTCGTGGTGAGCGCGTCCGAGCCCTCGCCGCCGACGCCGAACCGGTCCGCGAACTTGTTGGCCGTCTTCGAGGCCCCCGTCGTCGGGTTGGCCTTCGTGACGATCTTCGCGAGGGGGTTCTTGTCGATCTGGTCGGCCAGCCGCTTCTGCAGCCAGTTGCCGTCACGCAGGCCCTCGGCGCGCTCGACGACCTTCTTGAGCGGCCCGTTGCGGAGCATCTTCAGGATGTCTTCGAGCTTGTCGATCAACGGCTTGAGCTTGCCGAGCAGCTGCTTGACCTTCATCCCGAGCCGACCGCCCGTCACCGCGACCTGCCCCGCCGTGGCGGCGCCCGCCGCGCCGACCGAGGCGCCCGCCGTGATCCACGAGGCGGCCAGCGCGGCCAGCCACTCGATGATCAGGCCCATCACCAGTTCCTGGATGATGTCGATGACGATCTCGACGAACGCGTCGAACAGGTCGGCGGCGATCTCCAGGATCTGCTGCAATCCGCGGACGTCGTTCGCGAACGCCTTGGCGCCGCCCGAGAACTCGGTCATCTGGCCGCGGAACGCGTCGCCCGCTTGGCCCTTCCAGGCCTCCTTGGTGCCGTCGGCGCGCTTCTGCTCGTGCTCGGCGACGCCGTCGAGCCACTTGGCCGTCTGCTCCCAGCCCTTGGCGGTGCTGCGCATCTGCTCGGGGTCGCCGATCGCGGGCTCCAGCACCAGCTCGACCAGCGGACTGATCACGATCCCGATCAGGAAGCCGAGTCCGTTGTCCAAAAAGGACTGCCCAGGGCTCATCACGAGCTGGAGCTGTTCCATCCGCGCGTGCACGGCCGCGATCGCGACGTCCGGCGGGCTGCTCGCCCTGGCGACGTCCGAGGACGTGCTGACCCACGAGCTGCCGTAGCCGCCGTTCTGCTCCCAGAAGCCTTTACGGCCCGAGTCGCCCGCGCTGTTGAGGTCGCTCAGGCTGCCGGGGCCGCTGCCGCCGTCGTCCAGCCCGGCGCCGAGCCCGGTGATGACCTCGGCGGTGCCCTGGTTGTGCTCGAGGTAGGTCTTCGCCGCGGTGGTGGTCTTGTCGGCGATCTGGTCCATGAAGGACTTCGCCTGCTCGGCGAGGTCCTGACATTCCTGGAGACCCTCGAAGTACTTGAACGCCATCAGCTCGCCGAGCGGGCCGAAGCAGTCGTCGGAGACCCTGGCCTGCTCCAGCAGGCTCGCGAGGCTGCCGAAGTTCCCCGAGGCCTCTTTGGACCCCGTGGAGTGCGCGGTGAGCGCTTCCGTCTGGACACCGAAGCCGGTCATGAGTCCCTCCGCAGGATCGGGCCGCCGAAGTCTTCGTCGTCGCTGGGTGCCGGACGCGAGGGACGCTGGGTGCGGACAGGCTGCTGCTGAACGGGCGCGGCGGGTCCGGCGAGGGTTTCCGCGGGCGGGGGAGCACTCGGCCCGAGCGGTTCGACGTGGGCGTTGAACGCCTCTTTGAACTGCTCCGCGCGATCGCCGAGGATCGGCTGGACGGTCTGCTGCATCGCGGCCGCGGCCTGCTGCGTGGCTTCCCTGATCGCGTTCAGGATGTCCTGCTGCAGCGCGGTGTGCGTGCGGTTCATCGCCTTGGGGGACAGCTGGAGTCCCAGCAGCGCGCCGGACGGGGCGACGGTCACCGTCACCGAGCCGTCGGCGTTGCGCGCGGATCCGCGCAGCCCGGCGATCTTGTCCTTCAGTTCCGCTGCTTTGGCGGCCTGCTCCTGAAACGACCGGATGGCCGCGTCGAGCTTGGCTTCCTGGTCAGCCATCGATTCCTCTCAACCCGGGGACGGATTTTCTCCGTGCCCGGGTGAGACGAATCCAGGTGTGAGCTCGTTCCCTAGATCGGGAGTTTCCGGAAGATCGGCCGGGGGATGTGCCGCAGGGCGGACATGACCAGGCGGAACGGTGCGGGCGACCACACCAGTTCCTTGCCGGCCCGCGAGGCGGCCACCGAGGTCTCGGCGACCTGCTCGGCGTCGACCGTCAGCGGGGCGTCCTTCATGCCTTCGGTCATCTTGGTCCGGACCTGGCCCGAGCGGACGACGGTGATCTGCACGCCGAACTCCGCCAGCGCCTCGCCGAGGCCCAGGTAGAAGCCGTCGAAACCGGCCTTGGAGGAGCCGTAGACGAAGTTCGACCGGCGGACCCGCTCACCGGCGACCGACGACAGGGCGATGACCTTGCCGTGGCCCTGCTTCTTCAGCTTGTCCGCCAGCGCGACACCCACCGAAACCGCGGCCGTGTAGTTCACGGTCGCCGCCTCGACGGCCTTCGCGTGGTCCTGCCACAGCTCTTCCTGGTCGCCGAGCAGGCCGAACGCGACGACGGTGACGTCGATGTCGCCGCCCTCGAACGCCTTGTCCAGCACGGTGGGGTGCGAGTCCAGGGCCTTGGCGTCGAAGTCCACGGTGGCCACTTCGGCGCCCTTGTCCTTCAGGCGCTGCGCGGCCGCGTCGAGCCGGGGGGACTGACGTCCGGCCAGCACGACCCGGAGGGGGCGCTCGGCCAGGTACTTCTCCGCGATCGCGAGCGCGATGTCGGAGGTGCCGCCGAGCAGCAGCAGGGACTGGGGGTTGCCCACAGCGTCGATCACAGTTCCAACCTTCGGGACATGTCAGAGGCGAAAACGCCTTCGGGGTCAACGGAAGCGCGGACCTTGCGCCATTCCTCGAGACGCGGGTACATCTTCGCGAAGTTCTCCGCGGAGGTGCGCGAGTCCTTCGCCGTGTACAGACGGCCGCCGAGCGCGAGCACGTCTTCGTCGAGCTCCTGGCAGAACCGGCTCAGCCCGTCCTTGATCGGGAAGTCGAGGCAGACCATCCAGCCGGGGTGCGGGAACGACAGCGGCGCCGGGTTGCCCTCGCCCATCTGCTTGAACACGTTGAGGAACGACACGTGCCCGGAGTCCGCGACCTTCTGGATGATCCGGCGCAGCGGCTCGTGCGCGTTCAGCGGCGTGCTGAACTGGTACTGGAGGAAACCCTTGGAGCCGTAGGCGCGGTTCCACTCGCCGAACAGGTCGAGCGGGTGGTAGAAGGCGGTCAGGCTTTGGATCTGATCGCGCGCGTTCTTCGCGGTCTTGCGGTAGTACAGCTCGCCGATCGCGGAGAACGACAGCTTGTTCGCCAGCCCGTTCGGGAACACGTCCGGCAGGGTCGCCAGCGTGCCCGGGTTGAACTTGAGCGGGTCCGCCCGCAGCTTGGGCGGCAGTTCGTCCAGCTTGGCGAGCGAGCCGCGCTGGAAGGCCGCACGGCCGAGCTTCGCACCCCGGGAGATCGAGTCGAACCAGCCGGACGAGTACGTGTAGTTGTCCTCGGAACCGTCGGTGACCAGCGCCAACGTCTCGTCGAGGTTCGCCGTGCGCTGGATGTCGGCCTTGAAGTAGGCCGTCTCCGTCTTGGTCATCCGGATCTTGGCCCGGACGATGATGCCGGTCAGGCCGATGCCCGCCACGGTCGCCCAGAACAGCTCCGCGTCGGGGCCGTCCGGCGTGATCGTGCGCACCTGCCCGTCGGCGGTGACCAGGTCCAGCGACACCACGTGGTTGCCGAAGCTGCCGGCCGAGTGGTGGTTCTTGCCGTGGATGTCGTTGGCGATCGCGCCGCCGATGGTCACCTGGCGGGTGCCCGGCAGCACCGGGACCCACAGGCCGTACGGCAGCCCCTCGCGCATCAGCTTGTCGAGGCTGACCCCGGCGTCGAGGTCGACGATGCCGGAGTCCGGGTCGATCGAGTGGATGCGGTCCAGCGCGGTCATGTCGACGACCAGGCCGCCCGCGTTCTGCGCCGGGTCGCCGTAGGACCGGCCGAGACCACGCGCGATGACCCCGCGTTCCCCGGCCTGGGTCACCGCCTTGGCGATGGCCTCCACGTCGGGGGTGCTCAGGACGTCCGCGATGCTCGGCGACGTCCTTGCCCAGCCCATGAGCGACTGCCGCTGTGTCTTGGGTGCTTGGGTCACGCCGACCAGGGTAACCACGCCGAACACTGCCCGGAACGTGACCCTGAAGTGCTCGCTTCTACACTTTGCGCATCAGCCCCAGCAGTTTATGAGGTAGAGCAGTGGTGGCGACCGACCCGAAAGCCGGTGCGACGGCAGCAGAGCCGTCCTCCCCTGGGCTGCTCGGGCAGCTCATCCGCTTCGGCCTCATCGGCGGCTTCTGCGCCTTGGTCGATTTCGGCGTCTACCAGGGGCTCCGTGCCCTCGGAATGGACGCGACGCCGTGGGTGGACATCGCCCGCGCGATCAGCTTCATCGTGGGCACCACGACCGCGTTCTTCCTGAACCGCAAGTTCACCTTCGCCGGTGGACGCCAGGAAGGCGCACGTCAGATCGGTAGCTTCGTGGCTCTGTACGCCGTGACGTTCCTCGTCGCCGTCGGCGTCAACCGCACGATGCTGCACGTCCTGCCGGACTCGGCCTGGAAGGCCACTTTCGGTTGGGTCGTTTCGCAGGCAACCGCGACCGTGATCAATTTCGTCATGCTCAAGTGGGTCGTCTTCCGCGAGCCCCGCGCCACCGTCAGCACAGTCGTGTCAAGCACAGAGGAGAACTGAGGATTCATGCCCGGTAAAGCCGCCGTCACCGGAGAGGCCCCGAGCGCCATGGTGAGCACTGTCGACGACACCCGCTTCGCGGAACGCACCCCGCAGGGCCGTCTCACCGCGCAGCGCGGGCTTTACGCCGGCCCGGCCCCCATCGTCAGCAAGGACCTCTACGCCGAGCTCGAATGGGGCAGTGCCGTGCGCGAGCGCGCGGGCATCGCCATCGAGCCGGCGTCGAAGGTGTCCGGCAACACCTACTTCGGACGCTTCCCCGCGAGCTACTGGCAGCGCTGGACCGACGTGACCGAGGTCCAGGTCGAGGCCGTCGTCACCGGTGACGGGCAGCTGTCCGTCGGCGCTTCGGACATCGAGGGCGACTCGCGCGTGGTCGCCGCCGAGGTCGTCGCGGGCGCGAAGCAGCAGAAGGTGACGCTCGCCGCGAAGCTCGACAAGTTCTACGACGGCGGCGCGCTCTGGCTCGACCTCGAGACC
This sequence comes from Amycolatopsis thailandensis, assembly GCF_042723255.1. Lineage (NCBI taxonomy): Bacteria > Bacillati > Actinomycetota > Actinomycetes > Pseudonocardiales > Pseudonocardiaceae > Amycolatopsis > Amycolatopsis thailandensis. Next base: position 36,941 of record NZ_JBHXJK010000028.1, on the reverse strand, counting down.
GAGGGTGGCCAGTCGCTGCGTGTCGAGAAGGTCCGCTGGACGGTCGAGGCCCCGGAGAAGATCCGCCCGACCGCGGTGACCATCTGCACGATGAACCGCGCCGACGACTGCCTGTCGAACCTGCAGGCGCTCGCCGCCGACGTCTCCTCGCTGGAAACGCTCGACGCGATCTACGTCGCCGACCAGGGCACCGACCTCGTCGAGTCGCGCGACGGCTTCGAGCAGGTCGCGAAGGACCTCGGCGACAAGCTGCACTACATCAAGCAGCCGAACCTCGGCGGCGCCGGCGGGTTCACCCGCGGCCTCTACGAGGTCGCCGGGCACACCGAGACCGAGCACGCGAACGTCCTGTTCATGGACGACGACGTGCTGCTGGAGCCGGATCTGGTGATCCGGATGACCGCGTTCTCCAACCGCACGGTCAACCCGGTGATCGTCGGCGGGCAGATGCTGAACCTGCTGCACCCGAACCAGTTGCACGTCGGCGCCGAGTACGCCCGGCTGAACACGCTGGAGCCCGGCCAGCCGGTGACGCACTCGCTCTCGACCGCCGACCTGCTCGGCGTCGACGAGGAGACCCTCAAGCCGAACCGCCAGGAACGCCGCCTCGACGCCGGGTACAACGGCTGGTGGTCGTGCCTGATCCCGTACGAGGTCGTCAAGGCCACGGGCTACCCGCTGCCGTTCTTCTTCCAGTGGGACGACGCGGAGTACAGCTACCGCGCCCGCGGCGCGGGCTTCCCCACGGTCACCCTTCCGGGCGCCGGCGTCTGGCACGCCGACTTCCACTGGAAGGACTGGGACGAGTGGCACCGCTACTTCAACCTGCGGAACTCGATCATCACCGCCGCGCTGCACTCGCCGTTCAACCTGAACCTGCTCTCGCGCGTGCTCGTCGCGCAGCTGGTCCGGTACCTGCTCGGCATGCAGTACGGCCTGTCCGCCACGCTGATCAAGGCCGTCGAGGACTTCCTCGAAGGGCCGGAGGTCCTGCGTGACGGCGGCGTCGCCGCGATGAAGGAGATCCGCCGGATCCGCGACGAGTACCCCGAGACCAAGCGGCACAAGGCCACCGACGTCCCGGGTATCGCGTCGAACGACATCGGCATCATCAACAGCGCGCCGCGGCCCAGCATGCAGCGCCTGGTGCTGATCAAGCGGATCCTCGACCGGGTGCTCGGCCGCAGCCGTCACTCGCTCGGCGCGATCCCGATCGACGAGGCCCACTGGTGGCACGTCGCGACCTTCGACACCGCCGTCGTCACCGACGCTTCGCAGGAAGGTGTGCGGGTCCGCTCGTACGACCGCGCGAAGATGTTCGACCTGGCGCGGAAGGGTGCCAAGGTCATCCAGCGGCTCCGCAAGGAAGGCGCGGCGGTGCAGGAGCAGTACAAGCGCTCCATGCCCGAGCTGACGTCGCGGGACAACTGGAAGCGGCTCTACAAGCTGTAGTCCGCTTCGCTCCAGAGAGTGTCATGAGGGGTCCCCATAGGACGAAATTCGTCCCATGGGGACCCCTCATGACATCCGGAGGTACCCCACGGCCGAGTAAAGTTAGGGTAGCCTTACTTCATGACGGATCCGGTCGCCCGTGCCCAAGCCCTCGCCGATGACCTTCTCTTCCCGGCAGCCACCGAAGTCGACCTCAAGGGCGAAGTCCCTTCAAGTCACTTCGACGCCCTAGCCGCCGAAGGCTTCTACGGCCTCGCGGCGCCCCAGGAAGCCGGCGGCCCCGGCGTCGACCTCCCGACGATCGTCGGAGTACTCGAAGCCCTGGCGGGCGGCTGCCTCAGCACGATGTTCACCTGGGTCCAGCACCACGGCCTGGTCGCCGGGCTGTCCGCCACCGACCGCGCGGACCTGCGCGAGCGCTACCTCCCGGCCCTGCTCAAGGGGGAACTCAAGGCGGGCGCCGCGTTCGCCGCGGTGATCCCGACCCCGCCCAGGCTGCGCGCGGAACGCGTCGAAGGCGGCTACCTGCTCGACGGCGAAGCCCCGTTCGTCAGCGGCTGGGGCGTCATCGACCTGCTCCAGCTGTGCGCCCGGGACGGCGACACCGTGATCAGCGCGGCCGTCGACGCGGTTGCGGCGGAGGGAGTGGAGGTCCAGCCGCTCGACCTCGTCGCCGCGCAGGGCACGTCCACCGTGCACCTCGGCTTCACCCGCTACTTCGTGGCCGACGACCGCGTCTACGGGAAGACCCCGCACGCGGAGTTCGTCGCGGGCAACACCTTCCCGTCCCGGCTCAACGGCTGCGCCCCGCTCGGCCTGGCCGCCCGCGCCGCCCGGCTCATCGACGACCTCGGGAAGGGCGACGTCGCCGCCGGGCTCAGGGCCGAGATCGACGCCGTCCGCGGTCGGCTCGACGCGGGCCTCGCCGACCCGCCGTCCCTGCCCCCGGCCCGGGCGGCCGGCGCGGAACTCGCGTTCCGTGCCGCGGGCGCGCTGGTCGCGGCCAACGGCAGCACGTCGGTCCTCGGCGGACGACACCCCCAGCGGCTCGTCCGGGAAGCCACCTTCCTGCTCGTCGCCGCCAGCCGCCCGGAGATCAAGACAGGTCTGCTGGAGCTGTTTTCCCGGAGTTGACGGCCGGGGCGAAGGCGTGACTCGCGTGCTCAAACCCGGAACTCGCGTGTTTGGAGCCGGAACTCGTGTGTGCGGTGTCCAATCACGCGAGTTCCGTCTTCAGACACGCGAGTTCCGTGTCCGATCACGCGAGTGCGGCGCCGCCACCCGGGCACCGCCGGCGCTAGTGGAGGCCGAACACCCGGGTCTTGCGGTTCAGGTCGTCGATGTAGGCGGCGGCGACGTGGGAGAAGTTGATCGCCACCTCCGACTCGTCCTTGGTCTGGATCGTCTGGACCGAGCCGGTCCGTACGAAGTGCGAAAGATCCTTGGCGAGCCGTTCGGTTTCTTCCGTCGTGAGCGCGAAGAGGAGCGGCTCGCCACCGGCGGCGAGATGGAGTACGAGCGCGGGTTTCTGGTCTGCCATGAACCCATGGCACCAGCACTGATCACGGCCGGGCAAGCGGGTTCGCTGCGGGCGTACCGGGTGCGTGGACTACGTTCATCCCGACGAACAAGACACCCGCGGGGGGAAATGGCGATGCCGCATTCGTTCTCGTTGTCGCTGGCGGCGGTGGACATCCTGCTCGAACACGGCCGGTTCGGCCCGGCGCCGGTCCCGTTCGAGGTCCCGCACATCGGCACCACGACCGATCAGCGCGCGATGGTGCGCGAGGCCGTCTTCCGTGACCTCGAAGGCCGCGGCATGATGCGCGGCGGAAGGCTCGACGCCGATGTCGAACTTGCGCTCGCCACGTTCGTCCAACCGCAGCTCGCCGTGTGGGCGGTCGCGCAGATGGACAAGGACAAGCAGCTGTTCGCGAGGTCCGCGACGAACGGCCAGTTCGCTGTCGTCGTGCGCCAGGACGAGAACCTCCTCGTGTTCGAGGAGACCCGGCCGACCGCGATCGTCGCCGCGATCGTCGACCTGCTGCCGCTGACCCCGGCGGGTCCCGGGCAGTCCGTCACCATCGCGAAGCCGGCGAGTGCGCCGAAGCGTCCTCGCAACGACGACGCCTACGACCCCTTCGCCAAGGTCAGCGGTCCCCGTTCCCACGGGTCGAACCCCCAGCAGCGCCATGTGGAGCGGATGTTCGAGAAGCCGAAGACACGCGTGGGCCAGTTCAGCGTGTTCATCCGCGGCGGCCAGGCCTTCCCGCCGCTGGCGTGGTTCGACACCGAAGCCGGCCGGTTCATGATGACCTCGCGTCAGGCGGCCGACGGGCAAAGCTGGCTGACCTACGCTCCGGCCGACAACGCGAGGATCGCGCAGCAGCTGTACACCCAGCTCGAAGGCCAGTTCTGAGCAGCCGGGAACCGGGGTGAAGCCCGTTTCGTCACAGTTCGGGCGCGTTCCGCGGTGATCGGCGAATAGGCTCGATCGGCGTTGCGCCGAGTGCTCGGCTAGTAGACTGCCGGGCGGTACGCACGGGCGAGCAGACGATGCAGTGGGGCGGACGATGGCTTTCGAAGCGGACGGCGGACAGGCGGCACCGAACTTCTCGATCGGCGCCGCCGTGGGCGCGGCGGCCAACTACGTGGCGGCGGGTGGCCTGAACCAGGCCGCGATCGCCAAGGTCAGCGCCGAGACGCAGAAGCTGGTCTCGGCCGCCAAGAGCGGCGGCTTCAAGATCAGCGAAGAGGGTGTCAAACCGCTTCGCGAGGCCCTGGCGAACATGTCGGAAGAGCTCAGCGCGCTGAAGATCAAGACCATGGCGCTCAACGACGCCCCGAAGCTGGGTGGCCACCCCTACGGCAAGGCCGTCGCGGCCCACGACCACAAGGGCGCCGCCCAGTCGGCCAACTCCGCGAACGCGATCATCGGGCAGTTCGAGCAGGTGGTCAAGGACGCCGACGAGGCGCTGGCCAGGGCCGCCGGACTGTACAAGGGCGTCGAAGACCGCGCGATCGACGCCACCAAGAAGATTCAGGCCTGAGGACGATGAAGAAGCTCTACGTGGTGCCGCTCGCCGCGGCCGCCCTGGTACTGGCCGCGTGCTCCAGCGAGAAGCCGGGGAGCGCCAGTCCCGCGCCGTCGGCCCCGCCCGCGCAGTCGAGCGCGTCCAGCGCCCCGGCCACCTCCGGCGGGGACACGGCGTCGGTCGACCCCTGTTCGCTCGTCAGTGCGGCGGACCTGGCGTCCTATGGGACGTTCAAGCCACCGACGAACGAGAACGCGGGGGGAGCCCGCCTCTGCACGCTGAACAAGGAAGCGGCGTCAGCCTCGGAAAGCCTCTCGATCGGTATCGGCGTCCGTGACACACAAGGGCTCGACTCGGTGAGCGACGCCGGGAACGGCAAGACCACCGGCAACGTCAACGGGCGCAAGGCGATTCTCGCGCCCAGGCCTCCGGGAGGGTGCTTGATGGCTCTCGAACTCTCGGCGTCGGCACGGGTCGACGTCCTGATCGCGGGCGGAGACACCGAGAAGGCCTGCGGGACCGCCGAGAAGGTCGCCGACATCGTCGAACCGAAGCTTCCGAAGGGCTAAGGGGGAATCAGGATGACCACGAAGACACCGAACCTGAGCGAGAAGCAGGTCTCCGACCTTTCGCCCGCGGCACGCGACGCGTACTTCCAGCAGAAGGCCCAGGAGGGCGTCGACCCCGGTGACGGCTGGCTGTTCGGCGCGGTCAAGCAGTTCATGGCCTCCGGTAAGGCGCACCAGCAGTCCCAGGAGGTCGGCGACAAGAACGTCGATCAGCTGACCAAGGATGGCGACGTCAAGTACGTCGAGGGGCTGGAGCCGTCGAACGCGGACTACCAGGGCTACGACCACACGAAGCTCGAACAGTTCGTCAACAGCGATCTGAACGTCGAGCAGGTCACCGAGGTCTCCACGGCGTACCACGACCTTCACAAGGCGTTCAACACTTTCTCGACGACCATGGACAAGGCCGTCACGGCGTCGCAGGGCACCTGGGAAGGTGACGCAGCCGGCAACGCGCAGGGCTACTTCAAGAGCCTCAGCAAGTGGTCCGAGGCGAACTCCCAGAACGCGAAGCTCGCCTCCGAGACGATCTACGACCAGGGCACCGCGGCTTCGACCGTGAAGAACACGATGCCCAAGCCGATCCCCTTCAGCTGGAAGGAGGAGGTCGGCGGCTGGATGACGTCGAACCCGTTCAACCTGGGCGACAACATCGACAAGTCCATCCAGAAGCAGAAGGACAGCCAGGACGCGCACACCGAGGCCGCCTCGGCCATGCACAGCTACGACAAGGCGCTGTACGACGCCGCGTCGAAGCAGCCGGCGTTCGCCGAGCCGCCCAAGTTCGGTGTGGACGGCGGCGGTGGCGGCGACGACACGGGCAGGTCCGGTCGCTACGAGGTGCCGCCCGGCTCGTCGACCCCGCCCGGGTCCGGCTCGAACCCGCCCGGCAGCACCTACATCCCGCCGGGCAACGGCGGTGGTGGCGGCGGCGGGGGTAACGGTGGCGGAGGAGGCGGCGGTGGCGGCAGCCACATCCCCGGCCCCGGCAGCAGCACGGGTGCGGGCAGCATCCCGTCGAGCACGACGCCGTCGGGCTTCCAGGGCAACCAGCCCCCGATCAGCACGCCCGGCCCGAACAACACCATGAACTCCATGCCGATGGGCCCGATGCCGATGTCGCCCATGATGGGCGGCGGCATGGGCGACTCGGAATACAACGGCCGAGGCGGCCGCAGCGGCGGCGGAAGCGGCTTCGGCCCCGGTGGCGGTTCGGGCTCCACGCCCGGTTCGGGTTCCGCGTCCGGCGCGGCCCGTCCTGGTGGCGTCGGCGCCGCCGAAGCCGCGGCGGGTCGCGGTATGGGCGGTCTCGGCGGTGGCGCCGCCGGCCGTGGCGGACCGGGAATGGGCGGCGGCATGGGTGGTCGCGGTCAGCACGCGGACGGGGACGAGGACACCGAGCACCAGCGTCCGACGTACCTCGTCGAGGGCGACCCGGACGAGGTCTTCGGCACCGACATGCGCACCGCGCCGCCGGTCATCGGCGAGTAGGGCAGCGCCTCGGCAAAAACTGAGATGAAAGGCCCCTTCATTGCAAAATTTGCAATGAAGGGGCCTTTCATCTCAAAAAGGGGAGGCTGCCTCAGTAGCGGTAGAACTTCTCCTTGCGGCCCTGGCGCACCAGCTTGAGCCACTGCAAGAAAGCCTTCGGATCCCGCTTCACACCGACGAAGTACAGCCCGAACCGCACCACTTCGAGCGCACCGATCTTGCGCATTCCCGGCTGCGACAGCAGGTACCCGCGGTTGCGGTAGGTGTAGTAGCGCTTGACCTCGTTCTCCGGGTCCTGCGCGTGGAACCGGCCGCCCAGCATCGGCTTGAACTCGTCCGAGCCGTCCGGGTGCAGGTACGCGGTCTTGAGCGACGTGCCGAACGGCAGCCCCGAACGCACTAGGCGCCGGTGCAGTTCGACCTCGTCGCCGCGGAAGAACAGCCGCAGGTCCGGCACGCCGACGACGTCCAAAGTGGACGCGCGGAACAACGCGCCGTTCATCAGCGAGGCGATACCGGGCAGGAAGTCGACGCCCAGTTCCGACGACGAACGCTTCCAGGTCAGCCCGCGCCGCAACGGGAACGCGAGCTTGTCCGGCGCGTCGATGTTGGACACCACGGGGGAGATCTCGGCCAGATCCCGCTTTTCGGCCTCGTCCAACAGGATCGCGAGGACGTTCTCGTCGGCGGGACGGCCGTCGTCGTCGGCCAGCCAGATCCAGTCCGCGCCCAGCGAGAGCGCGTGCAGCATGCCGAGCGCGAACCCGCCCGCGCCACCGAGGTTGCGGTGCGAAGGCAGGTACGTGAAGGGAAGCGGGTAACTCTCCACGACGTCCCGCGCCGACTTGTCCGGCCCGTTGTCGACCACGACGAGGTGGTCGACCGGCCGCGTCTGCGCGGCGATCACCTTGAGCGAGTCCGCGAGCAGTTCCCGCCGATGGCGCGTGACGACGACGCCGACGACAGCGCCTTCGGGCAACTGCCGGGTCTCGCTGGTCATCCTTGGCCGCCGTTCGTGAGCGCCACTGCCTCGGGCTCGGGCTCGATGCCGAACCGCTCCAGTGTCTCCTTGCTCATGTTCTCGAACGGATCGCGCCCCTTGTAGCCGGTGAGCACGTCACGCAGCGAACCGCGCTGCTTGACGTGTCCCTCGTCCATCCAGATCGCGGAATCGCAGAGCTCGAAGAGGAACTCGTCCGAGTGGCTGGCGAACACCAGGATGCCGGACCGCTTCACCAGATCCTTCAGCCGGTCCTTGGCCTTGTTGAGGAACGCCGCGTCGACCGCGCCGATACCTTCGTCGAGAATCAGGATCTCCGGGTCGATCGAGGTGACCACACCCAGCGCCAGGCGCACCCGCATACCGGTCGAGTACGTCCGCAACGGCATCTGCAGGTAGTCGCCGAGTTCGGTGAACTCGGCGATGTCGTCGACGCGGGACTCCATCTGCTTCGCGGTCATCCCGAGGAACAGGCCGCGGATGATGATGTTCTCCATCCCCGAGATCTCCGGGTCCATGCCGATGCCCAGGTCGAAGACCGGTGCGATCTTGCCGGAGATCCTCGCCGAACCTCGGGTGGGCTCGTAGATGCCGGACAGCAGGCGCAGCAGGGTCGACTTCCCGGCACCGTTGTGACCGACGAGACCGACACGGTCACCTTCGCGGAGCTGGAGACTCACGTCATGCAGGGCCTCGATGATCGGCACCTTGCTCTCGGTGCCGATCTTGCCGCCGACCTTGCCCAGCACCTTCTTTTTCATGGAGCGGGTCTTCGCGTCGAAGATGGGGAAGTCGACGTAGGCGTTGTGCACATCAATGCTGACCATCTGTCACACCCAATAAGAGACGCGGGAACGGTAATTACGCATCGCGACCAGGGCGAGGCCCCAGCCGACGACTGTGATGCCGAGCACCACGTACCAGCTGTTGATGCTGACCGCTTGTCCGATCAGCGGTGCACGCACGATCTGGATGAAGTGGAAGAGCGGGTTGGCGTAGACGAACGGCAAGGCTCCCGAAATGCTGTCACGGGCACCGCCTGCCATCAGCTGGTCGATCGGCCACACGATCGGCGTCATGTAGAAGAGCAGCTGGATGAGCGAGTTGATCACCTGCGGGATGTCGCGGTAGCGAGTCGAGATGATGCCCAGCAGCAGGGTGACCCAGCCGGCGTTCAGTGCGAGCACCAGGATGCCGGGGATCGCGCTCAGTGAGTACCAGCCGATGCCGGGGTGGCACAGGACCTGCCCGACGCATTCGCCGCTCATCGCATACGGCTGGTCCAGGCTGGTGAAGAAGATCGCGACCACGATGACGTAGACGATCAGGTTGTGCGCCAGCATCAGCGTCTGCCGCCACACCGTGCGGAGGACGTACACCGAAAGCGGGGCCGGGAGCTGTTTGATCAGCCCTTCGTTGGAGATGAAGGTCTCCATGCCCTCGGACAGGCAGCCGCTGATGAAGCCCCAGATGATGAAGCCGGTGCTGATGTAGGGCAGGAACGTCGCTGTCGGCAGAGCGAACAACTGTGAATACAGCAGTCCGAGGCCCAGCGCGATGATGCCCTGGCTGATGGTGATCCAGAACGGGCCGATCACCGAGCGGCGATAACGCTGCTTGATGTCCTGCCAGCCGAGGTGTCCCCACAGCTCTTTGGCGGCGAACCCGGTCTTGATGTCGGCGAACGCGCGCGAGAAGGTCTTGCTGTCCGAAATCGGCGGAACCGAGGTCGGCGCAGCACCGTCGGCGGCGTGAACCGTGCTGGTGGCATGCACGGGAACGAGGGTACCGATGGGGCCGATGGTGCCTGGGCCACCCCGCCCGACCACGGAAAGCTACCGACGGCTTCGCACTCGAATGCGGTGCGTGTCCTGGTATTTTCTGCCCTCATGACTGCTGCACTCGGCGACGCGAGCCTGATGGTCAATCTGCTCGCCGCATACGCCGACCGGCCGGAGCCCCGTTCGGTGGCCGTGGTCGGGAACCAGCCGCTTCCTCCGGACCCCCGGCGGGCGAAGGCCATCGACGCCTGCGACCTCGTGATCCGGGTCAACGGCTTCGTCGTGGACGAACCGGGCGGACCCGAAGCCGTCGGCAGCCGGGTGCACGTCGTCGTGTTCAACCGCGCCGTCCGCGCCACCAAGCACGTCTTCCGTGACTACCGCAAACGGCTCTACCTGCTGGTCGAGCCGGGGCGGATGCACTGGGAGCCCGAAGACATCCCGGGCTGGTGGCCCGGTGACCTCGGTTACGTGCCGGTGCCGAACCGTGAGGTCGTCCTGCCGCTCTCGGACGCGCTCGGCCTGCCGAGCCGCGAGGAGGGCCTGTGGTCGACCACCGGGACGCTCGCCGCTTGGATCGCGCGCACGTCTTTCCCGCACGCCAACCTGGTCCTGTCCGGGTTCTCGTTCATCGACGACCCGGCCCAGACCCACTGGGAGCACGCCGCCGGCGACTCCTGCATCGTCGGACCCGAGCACCGGATCGCCGCCGAGGGCAGGCTGCTCGACTCCTGGACGAAGACCGGCGAAACCGAACTCCTGCGCTGAATCGCAGCCAGCTCACCCGAGAAGGAACCACCCATGGCAGTGCAGAAACTCCGCAGCGGCGTGATCAGCCGGATCGCCAGGCTCATCGACTTCCGGATCGACGAGCGGCTCCGCGACCTCAACGGCCGCGTCAACGACCTCGAACACGCCACCGCGGACCACCGCCGTCGGCTCGACGGCGCCGAGGGAGGCCTCGAGCACGCGCGCGGCGACCTGCGCTGGACCCGCGCCGAGCTGGACCGCCTGATCCCGAGCGTCGCGGCCCAGGAGGCCCAGCTGGAGGACCTGCGCGAGTCGCTGTCGCTGCCGGCGCACGCAGACAAGCCCGAACTGGCCGAGGCGCGCAGCCTGATCCAGGAGATCCAGCGCCAGCACGCCCAGATCCGTGTCCGGCTCGCCGGGATCGCCCGGTACGAGGACCGGCTGCGCCGTCTCGAAGAGACCATCACCGTCCCGGCAGGCGAATGACAGGCCTGCTGGTCGAAGCCGGGGAAGACGATCTCGACCGGATCCGGCGGTGGCGCAACCACCCGTCGGTCCGCCGGGTCAGTTTCACCACGCACGAGATCGGTGCCGAAGAACACCGTCGCTGGTTCGACGCGGCCCGGGCCGATCCGAGCCGTCGCGTGCTCGTCTACCGGCACGGCGGCGTGCCCGCCGGTGTCGTGCTGTTCAGCGACATCGACGTCGAGGCCGGTAGCGCGGAATGGCACTTCTACCTGGACGTCGAGGGGCTCGGCAGGGACACCCTCCCCGCCTGGCTGAAGCTGGAGGGCGCGGCCGTCGACCACGGCTTCGACGTTCTCGGCCTGAACCTGCTGGGTGGCGCGACGCTCGCGGACAACCGGCAGGTCCTGCAACTGCACAAGCGATTCGGCTTCACCGAAACACGCAGGTATGTTCGAGAGGTCGACGGCGAGCCGCGCGAGGTCGTCTGGACCGAATTGCGCGCCGCCGACCGCCGGACCAGGAAGAAGAGGTAGTCCCACCCCGATGACCGCCAGCGAGGTGCGCATCGGCGCACATGTCCTCTCGGCGGCGCACCCGCCGTTCGTGATCGCCGAAATGTCCGGTAACCACAACGGTGATCTCGGCCGGGCGCTGGAGATCGTCGACGCGATCGCCGGAACGGGCGCGCAGGCGGTCAAACTCCAGACCTACCGGCCGGACACGATCACCATCGACGTGGACACGCCGGACTTCCGGATCGGCGACTCGCATTCGCTGTGGGGCGGCGAGAACCTCTACAAGCTTTACGAGCGCGCCCACACACCGTGGGAGTGGCACGAGCCGCTGTTCGAGCGTGCCCGCGCCCGCGGTCTCGAGATCTTTTCCAGCCCGTTCGACCCCACCGCCGTCGACCTGCTGGAGTCGCTGGACGCGCCCGCGTACAAGATCGCGTCGTCGGAGATCGTCGACCTGCCACTGATCGAACTGTGCGCGAAGACCGGCAAACCGCTGATCATCTCGACCGGGATGGCCAGTGTCGCCGAGATCGACGCGGCGGTCCGGACAGCGCGTGAGGCTGGCAACGAGCAGATCGTCGTGCTCGGCTGCACGGCCAGCTACCCGGCGTCGCCCGCCGAGAGCAACCTGCGTGGCCTGCCCGTCCTGGCGGGCGTGACCGGGACACTCGTCGGCCTGTCCGACCACACGCCCGGCATCGGCGCCCCGCTCGCCGCCGTCGCGCTCGGCGCCGTCGCCATCGAAAAGCACGTGACGCTGGCCAGGAACGACGGCGGCGTCGACTCGGAATTCTCGCTGGAGCCCGCCGAACTGGCCGCGTTGGTGACCGAGTCACATCGCGCGTGGGAGGCGCTGGGCGCCGCGGTGATCGGGCCGCGTGAGAGCGAGAAGGAAGGCCTGCGGTTCCGGCGCTCCCTTTACGTCGTCGAGGACGTGCGCGCCGGGGATACGGTGACGCGGGAGAACGTCCGGTCGATCCGGCCCGCCGGCGGTCTGGCGCCCGCCGAGATCGTGAACGTGCTCGGCCGCACGTTCGCCTCCGATGTCCCGAAGGGCACCGCGCTCACCTGGGGACTGATCTAACGGAATTGTCGGGGTGGGCTGGCACCATCGCGCGGTGACCATCTCGTTCGCCGAACTGCTCGGCCCACCGCCTCCCGATCCGATCCCCGTCGATTGGCCCGGTGTTCGTCGGCGGGCGTCTTTGGCTGAAAGCTCCCGTCGCCCGTGACGATCGCTTCGACTACGCGGGCGAACTCGCTCACTCGCACAAGCTCTGCGGCGCGCTGTCGATGGATCTTCCCATCGACGACAGGCCCAGATTCCATCCGAAGCCGGGTGGTCTGCTCGTCTGGGGGAGCACCACTTTCTCGGAGCATTTGTTCTGGGATACCGGCGCTTCGGACGATCCCGAGCACTGGCCGGTCGTGGTCTTCGGGCAGAGAGCGCTCGACCGGGGAAAGAATCCTTGGTTCGACTTGGAAATGCCCTTCGAGGAGGCGCTGGTCGCCATAGTCCGGAGCGGAGTCCGGCTCTCCGATGCCACCTTGGGGCCATTGGCGCCGACGGTCGAACGGAGCTCCGACTATCTGAAGGCGCGTTCCTGGGCCGTGCCACCACCTCCTGGACCGAAGCCCGCTCCGGATCCGCGAAGGCTCGCCGCGTTCACCCAAGGGACCGGGTTGGACGCCTTGTGTGAGTTGGTTCCTCCTCCGGAGGCGCCCTACCTCGGCGAGGGTTCGTGGGACGAACTCTTCGAGCGGCTGGGCACGCGGTTGCCCACCGAGTTCGTCGCCTTGATGGAGCGATACGGCTACGGACTTTTCGCCGATTGGCTCCACTTTCCAGCGCCTCTTCGCTCGGACCATCGCGGATTGGCCAAGTCGGTGGAGGAGTCGTTGTACAACTATCGCGACCTTCGTGACGACTTCCCCGACTATCAGCCACTCGCGGTGTGGCCGGAACCTGGCGGGTTCCTTCCCGTCGTCGACACCCAGGGTGGTGACGAAATCGGGTGGCTCACGATCGGCGAGCCGGACGAGTGGCCGGTCATCGTCTACCCACGCCACAACGACCAAGGGCCGCCACTCGACGGACGGCTCACCGATCGCATCCTCGAGTGGCTTCGCGGGAACTTCACCACGGACGGCTTCGTCAGGCTGTTCGTGGATGAAGACGATCCCTTCGAAACGATTCGTTTCGAAGGGATGAGCCCCGCCCCCGAGCAGGTCTAGCCGAAGAAGCCGTGGACCTCGTCGATGACGCGGTCCACGTCGGCGTCGGTCAACGCCGGGAACAGCGGCAGCGAAAGTTCCTGGCTGTAGTACAGCTCCGCGTTCGGGCACATCCCGCGCTGGTACCCGAGGTCCTCGAACACCGGGTGCCAGTACGCGGGAATGTAGTTGACCTGCACGCCGATTCCCTTGGCGCGCAGGTGATCGAACAGCGCGCGACGACGTCCTTCGAGGACTCGAAGCGGGTACAGGTGCCAAACCGGGTCCGCGCCGTCGCGTACGGCGGGAGTCAGTACGCCGTCCAAAGAGGACAGTGCGGCAGTGTAACGAGCGTGGATCTCCGCGCGCCGCTTCTTGAACTCGGCGAGTCGACGGAGCTGGCTGCTTCCCAAGGCGCACAACACATCCGGCAGCCGGTAGTTGAGGCCGAACTCGTGCACTTCCTGGTGCCACGCGCCTTCGTCCGGATACCGCTGCGCGGCTTTGTCCCGCACCAGTCCGTGGTTGCGGAAACCGCGAGCCCGCGCCAGCAGCTCGTCCGAACCGGCGACCACCGCGCCACCTTCGGCCGTGGTGAGGTTCTTGGTGGGGAAGAAGGAGAACGTGGTGAGGTCGGCGAGCGAGCCGACCGGCCTGCCCTGCCAGCTTCCGCCGACGGAATGCGCCGCGTCCTCCAGGAGCAGCGCGCCGTTGTCGCGCGCGATACGGCCGAGTTCGTCCAGTTCCGCCGGGTGGCCGGCGTAGTCCACGGCCGCGACGACCTTGGTCCGCGGCGTGACGGCCGCCGAAGCCGCCGCCGGATCGAGGTTGCCGGTGTCCGCTTCGACGTCGGCGAAAACGACCTTGCCACCGAGCAGCGCGGCCGTCGCGGCGGTGGCGACGAACGTCATCGGCGAGGTGACGACCTCGTCCCCGGGGCCGATCCCGGCTGCCGCGTACGCGACGTGCAGCGCGGCCGTGCCCGAGGTGACGGCCACCGCGGGCGTGCCGCCGGTGTGCTCGGCGAGGTCGGACTCGAAGCGCGTGACGGCGGGACCGGTGGTCAGCCAGTCGCCGCGCAGCACCTCGGTGACCGCGGCGATGTCGTCGTCCGAAACCGACTGGCGGCCGTAGGGGAGGAAGTCAGCCATACTGCTCGACCAGGCTGCGCAGCTCGTCCGCGTCGAGCCACAGGTCGTTGGTGTCCGAGCGGTACGCGAAGTTCTCCGGCACGGCTTCGCCGTCCGACGGCGGTTCGTAGCCCCAGCCCGCGATATGCGGTTGGACGACGTACCGGTCGCTCAAGCGCACGGTCCGGCGGGCGTCGTCGGGGGCGATCATCTCTTCGTGCAGCTTCTCTCCGGGCCGGATGCCGACCTCGTGCATCGGCGAACCGGGCGCGATGGCCTGCGCGAGCTCCACCAGCCGCATGCTGGGGATCCGCGGCACGTAGAGCTCGCCGCCGTTCATCTGGTCGAAGGAGTCGACCACGAACTGCACGGCCTGCGGGAGCGTGATCCAGAAGCGGGTCATCTCCTTGTGCGTGATCGGCAGCGACTCACCCTTGGCCGCGAGCGCGCGGAAGAACGGGATCACGCTGCCGCGCGAGCCCATCACGTTGCCGTAGCGGACCACGGAGAACCTGGTCGGATGTGTCGCGGCGTAGTGGTTCGCGCTGATGAACATCCGGTCGGCGCACAGTTTCGTGGCGCCGTAGAGGTTGATCGGGCTGGACGCCTTGTCCGTCGAAAGCGCGACGACCTTCTTCACACCCGTGTCGATCGCGGCCTCGATGACGTTCTGCGAGCCGACGACGTTGGTCTGCACGAATTCGAACGGGTTGTACTCGCCCGTGTCGACCTGTTTGAGGGCGGCGGCGTGCACCACGTAGTCGACGCCGTGCATCGCGCGCTCGAGGCGGCGGCGGTCCCGGATGTCGCCGATGAACCAGCGCAGCCTCGGGTCGTCGCCGAACTGCTGGCGCGCTTCGTACTGCTTGAGCTCGTCGCGGGAGAGCACGACCAACCGTCGCGGGTTCAGCTCGGCCAGGGCGTAGGTGATGAACGCCTTGCCGAACGAACCGGTCCCGCCGGTGAGCAGGATGCTGGAGCCATCCAGCTCGGACATCGTTGACCTCCGCGTTTCGGTGCTACTGCCGCAGGACATCATGTCACCCATGGATCCAGACCCCGGGGCCCACGTGGTCAACGCCGTCATCCAGGCACGCGCGTCGTCGACCCGGCTGCCCGGCAAGGTGCTCCGCCCGCTGGCCGGCCGAAGCGTGCTCGGCTGGGTCGTCCGCGCCGCCGCGAGTTCGCCGGGAATCGACAACGTCGTGGTCGCGACCTCGACCGAGGCCGACGACGACACGGTGGCGGAGGAGGCCGCCCGGCACGGCGCCCTCGTCGCCAGGGGGCCGCTCGACGACGTCCTGGCGCGCTTCGCGGTGGCCGTCGAGTCGTACCCGGCCGACGCCGTAGTGCGGCTCACCGCCGACTGCCCGCTGCTGGACCCGGAGCTGATCGGGCAGCTCGTCACGCTGTGGCGGGCGACGCCGTCGCTGGACTACCTGAGCACGACCCTCGTGCGCACACTGCCCCGAGGCTTCGACGCGGAACTCGTGCGCGCGGAAGTGCTGGCCGAGCAGGTCGAGACCGCCCGCGGCGCCGACCGGGAACACGTCACTTCGGGTATCTACTCGCGGCCGGAGACGTACTCGTGCTCCGGTGTCGTGGTGAGCCCGCCCGCCGACGACCTGCGCGTGACCTTGGACACCGTCGAGGACTGGGCGGTCATCGAGGGTGTCGTGGCGGAGCTGGGGGACCGCGTCGGCGACTGGCGTGAGGTGGCCGCGGTGCTGCGCTCCCGGCCCGATCTCGCGAAGCTCAACGAACACGTCGAGCAGAAGAAGGTGGCCGGGTGACGAAGCTGGTGTTGCGGGCCGACGCCTCCGGGACGATCGGCGCGGGTCACGTATCGCGCATGGTGGCCTACGCCGAACGCGCCGTCGCTCGTGGCTGGGAGGTCGCGTTCTCGGGTTTCGTGGACAACGCGGAATGGCTGGCCGCCCGGTTCGGCGAGCTGTCCGTGCCGGTGCTCGACTCCAGCGTTCCCGGCGCGCTGGCCGAAGACTTCGACGTGGTGCTCGTCGACCACTACGGCATCCGCCAGCTGCGCCGGGAAGTCAACGCCGCCGGCGCGCTGCTGGTGTCCATCGAGGACGACGTGTTCGGCAGGCGCGCGGCGGACCTCGTCGTCGACTGTGGTTTCGCACCCGCGCCGCGGCCCGACGACGGCTCCGGCGAGTTGCTCAGGGGCGTGGCCTACGCGCCGATGCGAGACGTCGTCCGGGCCGCGCGCGAAAAGCGCCACGGCCGCGAAGAGGCCGTGCGGCCGCACGTGACCGTGGTGCTCGGCGGCGGGACCGAATGGGCGAGCACGGTCAGCGCGCTGCTGCACGCGTTGCGCGACACGGGGCTGCCGTTCGTCGCCGACGTGCTCGTGCGCGGCGAACCTGTCGTACCTGAAGCGCTGCCCGGGCAGGAGTTCCGTGTTCAGCCGCCTGGCCCCGGCCTGCTCGACCTGCTGGTGGAGACGGACGTGGCGGTGAGCGCGGCCGGGGTCACGCTGCTGGAGCTGTGCTGTCTCGGTGTGCCGACGGGCGTCGTGAAGCTGGTCGACAACCAGGAGACCGGGTACAGGGGCGCGTTGGATCTCGGCCTGGCGGCCGGGCTGGGAAGCGCGGCGGCTCTGGACGACGACGTCGTCGAGACGCTGCGGACGTTGTTGAGCGACGCGGAGGTGCGGCGGCGGTTCTCGGAGACGGCGTCGTCCGTCGTGGACGGCCACGGTGTGGACCGCGTGCTGGACCGGGTGGAGCGTGCCCTGCCCGCGGGGGAGAAGGCGCCGACCATGGGGGTCAGCGAAGACTTTCGCGCCAGGCTCCTCGCGGTGTATGCCGGAGAAGAAGATTCGGCCCCTCGGTCCTTGCTCGTCGCCGAGCTCGAACGGGGTGTCTCGCGCGCGAAGCTGTATCAGGCGCTGATCAGCACGATCTTGTTCCTCCGTGATGAGGGCAGGGAAGCGGAAGAAGAATGGGTCGAGGACGTCGCCGAGCTGATGACGGAATGGGCTCCGTTGGAACGTCGAGTCTGACCTGATCGAGGACCGCCGGTGTCCTCGATCCTCCCTACCGTCGTTCCCATGACCGACGAAATCACGCCGTTCAGGATCGCCGTCCCGCAGCGTGACCTCGACGACCTCACCGCCCGGCTGGCGAACACGCGCTGGCCCGACGAGATCGACGGCATCGGCTGGGGGCTCGGGACGCCGCTCGGGTACCTGAAGGAACTCGCCGAGTACTGGCGTCTTCGCTACGACTGGCGCGCCCACGAGGAGCGACTCAACGGTTTCCCCGGGTTCTTGACGAACATCGACGGCGCGAACGTCCATTTCCTGCACGCCCGGTCACCGGAGCCGGAAGCGATCCCGCTGGTGCTCACGCACGGCTGGCCGGGGTCCATTGTGGAGTTCCTCGACGTCGTCGGGCCGCTGTCCGACCCGCGGGCGTACGGCGGCGATCCCGAGGACGCGTTTCACGTCGTGGTGCCGTCACTGCCGGGGTTCGGCTTTTCCGGGCCGACGACCGAGGCGAACTGGGGTCCCGGCCGGATCGCCGGCGCGTGGCCGGTGCTGATGTCGCGGCTCGGGTACGAGCGGTTCGGGCTGCACGGCGGTGACTGGGGCGCGATCGTTTCGCGGCAGGTGGGCGTCCGGTGCCCGGAGCGGGTGATCGGCGCGCATCTGACGATGTTGCCGCACGCGGTACCGGAGACCCAGGGCGAGCTGGGCTACGCGATGATCCAGGCGACCAAGCCGCAAACGCTTGCCTACGGTCTCACCGACTCACCGGCCGGGCAGCTCGCGTGGCTGGTGGAGAAGTTCAAGTCCTTTTCGGACTCGCGTGACTTCCCGGAAGAGGCGATCGATCGCGACGATCTGCTGACCAACGTGATGCTCTACTGGCTCACCGGCACGGCGAACTCGTCCGCGCGGATCTATGCCGCGGCGGGCCCGGCTTGGGGCGAGGAACCGCCGAAGTCCACTGTGCCCACCGGCGTGGCCGTGTTCCCGAAGGACACCGGCCTGCCGATCCGCCGTCTCGCCGAACACACCGACAACATCGTGCACTGGTCCACTCCGGACCGCGGGGGCCACTTCCCCGGGCTGGAGGTGCCGGACCTGCTCATCGGGGACCTGCGGACGTTCTTCCGCCCGCTGCGCTGACCCTCCGGAACGCTATGAAAGGTCCTTTCCTTGCGAAATTTGCAAGGAAAGGACCTTTCATAGCGCGTGTCAGAGGTACTGGCCCGGCCCGTGAGCGTCGCCGCCCGCACCGTGGCCGCCCAAGGCGCCACCAGCGGAAGGACCGGCCGGGAGCCCCCGCCGCATCTGCTCCAGCTGCACCCGCGCGGCCATCTGCTGCGCGAACAACGCGGTCTGGATGCCGCTGAACAGCCCTTCCAGCCAGCCGACCAGCTGGGCCTGCGCGATCCGCAGCTCGGCATCGGACGGCGTCGAGTTCTCGGTGAACGGCCGCACCAGCCGCTCCAGCTCGTCCTGGAGCTCCGGTGCCAGCGCCTGCTCCAGCTCCCGGATCGAGGTCTGGTGGATCTCGCGCACGCGCGTGCGGCTGGCGTCGTCCAGCGGCGCGGCGCGGACCTCCTCCAGCAGCTGCTTGATCATCGTGCCGATCCGCATCACCTTGGCGGGCTCTTCGACGAGGTCGCCGAGCGATTCCTCCTGCGTCCCCTCGCCGGAGTCGGAACCGGAGGCGAGCCGGGCGGTGCCGACCGGGACGCCGTCGGGCCCGACGACCACCACGTGGGGTGAGGAGTCCCCGCCGCCGTCACCGGGGGTGTTCGATTCGCGGGAAACTGGGTCGGTCATGTGCTCCATCCTGGCCTACGTCGGGCACGAAGCGCAGTGTGGTTTTCGGCGCCGTCTCCGAGCGTAGCGGGAATCGTCGCACCGCGTGGTCGGCTGGCCAACCCCGGGTAAAGCGCCAAACCGCACGTCCGTACGGTGTCCCCCATGGCGTTCGACGTCGCTCGTATCCGTGGGTTGTTTCCCGCGCTGGGTGACGGCT
Organism: Amycolatopsis thailandensis; assembly: GCF_042723255.1. Classification (NCBI taxonomy): domain Bacteria; kingdom Bacillati; phylum Actinomycetota; class Actinomycetes; order Pseudonocardiales; family Pseudonocardiaceae; genus Amycolatopsis; species Amycolatopsis thailandensis. The sequence continues at coordinate 17,518 of NZ_JBHXJK010000028.1, read as the reverse complement.
GGATTCACTTCGACGGCGCCGCCGGAATGCTCGTACCTGAACAGGTCGCTTCGGCCGTATCCACGGCCATGCGCGCTCCGGTGTCCGGGCCGGGTGGAGCGTTTCCGGCCTCCCAGCGTGCGGAAAGCATTGTCACGGCCGCTCGCCGGGCGGTCGCCGACCTGGTCGGCGCCGACCCGGCCGGAGTCGTGCTCGGACCCAACGCGCCCGACCTCATCCGCCGTCTCGTCGACGCGATGGCCGACCGCTGGACGATCGGCGACGAGGTCGTCGTGTCCAGGTTGGACGAAGAGGCCAACCTCGCGCCGTGGCGCCGCGCCGCGAAACGCGTCGGCGCGGTCGTGCGCTGGGGCGAGATCGACATCGAGACCTGCGAGCTGCCCGCCTGGCAGTACGAGAACCTCGTCTCCGCGCGCACCAAGGCCGTCGCGGTCACGCTCGCGTCCGGTTCGGTCGGCACGCGGCCCGACGTCCCGACGGTGATCGAGTTCGCCAAACGCGTCGGCGCGCTGGTCGTCGTCGACGCGACGTACGCGGCGCCGTTCGTGCCGCTGGACCTCAACGCGCTCGGCGCCGACGTGATGGTGGTTTCGGCGCAGGCCTGGGGCGGGCCGTCGGTGGGGGCGCTGGTCTTCCGCGATCCCGAACTGCTCGAACGCCTGCCGTCGGTCTCGCTCGACCCGGCCGCGCGCGGCCCGGCCCGGATGGAACTGGGCCCGCACGCGTACCCGCTGCTCGCCGGGCTGATCGCGTCGATCGACTATCTGGCCGGTTTGGACGACGCGGCGATCGGCTCGCGGCGCGAGAAGCTGGTGACGTCGCTGGGCTCGGCGAAGTCGTACCACGCGGGACTGCTGGCGCAACTGTCCACGGAGTTGCGTTCGCTGCGGCACGTGATGGTCATCGGCGACGCCATGCGCCGGATCCCCGCGCTGGCCTTCGCCGTCGCGGGCAAGAAGTCGCCCGAGGTCGCGGAGTATCTCGCGTCCCAGGGGCTTTGCGCCTTCGCCGACGACGGCACGAGCGGGGTCTTCGGCTCGCTCGGCGCCGCCGAAGTCGGCGGCGCCGTCCGCATCGGACTCGCGCATTACTCGAACGTCTTCGAGGTCAATCAGCTCGTCCGGGTGCTGGAAGAGATCCGCTAGCCCTTGGCGGCGAGGAGAACCTTGCCGAAGACCGTGCCTTCCTCCAGCGCGCGGTGCGCCGAAGCGGCCTCGGCCATCGCGGCGACCTGACCGACGATCGGCTTCACCGAACCCTGCTCGACCAACGGCCACAGCCGCTCGCGGACGTCGGCGACGATCGCCGCCTTCTGGTCCAGCGGCCGCGACCGCAGGCCGGCGCCGAACACGCTCGCGCGTTTGCCCATCAGCTTGCCGAGGTTGAGCTCGCCCTTGACCCCGCCCATCATGCCGATGACCACGAGCCTGCCGTCCATGGCCAGCGCGTCGAGGTTGCGATCAAGGTACTTGGCGCCGATGTTGTCGAGGACGACGTTCGCGCCGCCGGTCTCGGCGCGCAGGACCTCGACGAAGTCCTGCTTCTTGTAGTTGATCGCGAGGTCGGCGCCGAGCTGGCGGCAGCTCTCCAGCCGCTCGTCCGAACCCGCGGTCACCGCCACCGTCGCGCCGAGCGCCTTGGCGACCTGGATCGCGTGCGTGCCGATTCCGCCGGCGCCACCGTGGACGAGCAGGACCTCACCCTCGGACAGACCGGCGTGCATGACGACATTCGCCCAAACCGTGCACGCGACTTCGGGCAGTCCGGCGGCCGCGAGCAATTCGACTTCGGCGGGCAGCGGAAGCAGTTGTCCGGCCGGTACGGCGACCTTTTCCCCGTAGCCGCCACCGGCGAGCAAAGCACAAACCTCGTCGCCGATTCGCCACCCTTCGACGCCTTCGCCGATTTCGGCGATCGTGCCCGAACATTCGAGCCCGAGAATGTCGCTCGCACCCGGCGGAGGCGGATAGTTTCCCTGGCGTTGCAGCAGGTCAGCCCGGTTGACCGCACTCGCGGCGACCTCGATGACGACTTCGCCTTCACCCGCTACCGGATCCGGGACCTCGGTCCATTCGAGAACATCGGGATCGCCGGGCTCACGGATGGTGATCGCGTACATACAGGCGACCCTATAACGGTGAAGGTAAGTCCGCCGAACGTCGGTTGACCTATGACGTAAACCACACAAAGGTGACGCCCATGTCATATTCGCGAAGAAGCATTGTTCCCTCGATCGTGGTGATGGCCACCGCCGCGCTCACGGTCGGAATGGCTCCCGCTGCGACGGCCGCGCCGAAGCTCGACGGCCCCGCTCTGGCCAAGCAGCTCGTCAACAAGGTCGACGTGAACAACGTCAACCGGCACCTGATCGCGTTGCAGCGGATCTCGGACGCCAACGGTGGCCGCCGCGCCGCCAGCACCGAGGGCCACAAGAAGTCCGCCGAGTACGTCGCCACGAAGCTGGAGCAGGCGGGCTTCACGGTCACGCGCCAGGAGTTCCCGTTCACCTACGCGGAGACCCTCGCGGAGAAGCTGACGGTCGCGGGCGCCGACGTCCCGATCATCATCATGTCCTACAGCCCGTCGACGCCCGCCGGGGGAATCACCGCCCCGCTCGCGGTGGTCCCGGTCGACGACACGAGCGGCTGCGAGGCCGCCGACTACGCCGGCGGGGTCACCGGCAAGATCGCGCTGATCCAGCGCGGTGGCTGCTCCTTCGCGCAGAAGCAGGCGACCGCCGCCGCGGCGGGCGCCGTGGGCGCGATCGTCTACAACAACGTCCCGGGCCCGGTCAACGGCACCCTGGGCGACCCGGCCGCGGGCAAGATCCCGACCGGTGGCATCACCCAGGCCGACGGCCAGGCGCTCGCCGGCAAGGCCGGCGCTTCGGTCACCCTCGACCTGCGTGCCTTCCAGGAGGCGCGCACCAGCTACAACGTCATCGCCGAGACCAAGACCGGTCGCAAGGACAACGTCGTGATGCTCGGCTCGCACCTCGACAGCGTCACCGAGGGCCCCGGCATCAACGACAACGGCTCCGGTTCGGCCGCGCTGCTGGAGACCGCGCTCCAGCTGGGCAGCAAGCCCAAGGCCAACAACGCCGTCCGCTTCGGCTGGTGGAGCGCCGAGGAGTTCGGGCTCGTCGGCTCGACGTACTACGTCAACTCGCTGAGCTTCGAGCAGCAGCTCGACATCGCGCTCTACTACAACTACGACATGATCGGCTCGCCGAACGCGGCGTACTTCGCCTACGACGGCGACAACTCCGACGGTGAAGGCGCGGGCGCCGGCCCGTACGGTTCCGCGCAGCTCGAGAAGACCCTCGTCGACTACCTCCAGGACGGCAAGGGTGTCCCGGTCGAGGGCACGGACTTCACCGGTCGTTCCGACTACGGCCAGTTCATCGCGGTCGGCATCCCGGCCGGTGGCCTGTTCACCGGCGCCGAAGGCGTGAAGACCGCGGCTCAGGCCGCCAAGTGGGGCGGTAGCGCCAACGTTCCTTACGACAAGTGCTACCACCAGGCCTGCGACAACCTCGGCAACATCGACCGCGTCGCGCTCGAACGCAACTCCGACGCCGTCGCCTGGGCGCTGGGCGTGTACGCGACCAGCACCGAGAACATCAACGGTGTCCCGGGTGGCAAGGCCGCGAAGGCGAAGTCGCTTCGCGCGGCCGAGCGGTCCAAGCAGAAGAGCATGAAGGCGTCCATCCACGCTGACGACCACCACGGCGCCGTCGCCGCGTAATTCAGTCCCAAGTACATGAAGGCCCCCTTCCTTGCGCTAGACGCAAGGAAGGGGGCCTTCATGTACTCCGGGGAGGGGCGGCGGTCACGTGTTCAAGCACGCGAGTTACGTCTTGAAGCACGCGAGTTACGCCTTCGCCCCCGGCGAGCGGGCCCACGCGGTACCGGAGCGGCTCAGCCCAGGCTGTTGGTCGCGAAGGTGTCGCACCGCGCGGGCTGGCCGGTCTGGAAGCCGGTGGTGAACCACTTCTTCCGCTGCGCCGAAGTGCCGTGGCTGAACTTCGACTCGTCGACCCGGCCCCCGCCGAGCTTGGACTGGATGTAGTCGTCGCCGATCCGCGAAGCGGTGTCCAGCGCGGAATCGACGTCCTGCTGGCTGACCTCGCTGAGCAGCGGCCGCCCGGTTTCGGTCGGCGTGGTCGTCGCGTGGTTCGCCCAGACCCCGGCGTAGCAGTCGGCCTGCAGTTCGAGCCGCACCGAACCCGACGTCGGCCCGCTCCCGGTGCCCTTTTTGGACACTCCGGTGAGGTTCTGCACGTGGTGCCCGTATTCGTGGGCCAGCACGTACGCCTCCGCGAACGGCCCGCCCTCCGCGCCGAACTTCGTGCGGAGTTCGTTGAAGAACCCGAGATCGATGTAAACGTTGGAGTCGCCGGGGCAGTAGAACGGCCCGACGTCCGAAGTAGCGCTGCCGCAGCCCGTGTTCACGCCGCCGTTGAAGAACTTGGTGACCGACTTGCGATAGGTCGACCCGGACCGCTGGAATTCCTGGCCCCAGTAGTCCTGGATCGAGTTGATGATCGCGACGATCGCGCAGTCGTGCTTCCGGTTCGCGTCGGCGCCGGTCTTGCACTCCTGTGACAGCGAGGTGTTGTCCACCTGCTGCCCTGAGCCCACGCCGCCGAGGCTGCCGATCCCGCCCGCGGACGGGCCCAGGCTCACGCCGCCGAACTGGGAGATGAGGAAATAGATGACGAGTCCGACCACGCCGAGCCCGCCGCCGCCGAGTGCCACCCGGCCGCCGATACCGCCACCGCCACCGCCGCCTCGCAGGTCCTCGACTTCGGAGGTGTCCAGGCCCGCGCCTTCGTCGAATCGCACGGGGGAAGCGTAGCCGGAAGGACCCGTATATGCCTGGGTGCGGCCACGCAGAGCGGCCGCACCCAGGTCTACCGAGGTTGTCTTTTGATCGCCGGTTGGCCGCGATCACCGGGCCGGCGCCGGGCGCTGCCGAGGCGGTCGAAGAGGCCGCGAACCCGAAACAGGCCGGAGTGACGCCGAATGCGCGAGAATGGTCGAGCGCATCTGAGATGCCCGCGCTCGTCGCTGTTCACAGTCGCGACCGACCCGGTTCCTTCCGTTCCGATCGCGGGGACACAGCAGGCGGTCAACCGCGAGAATCACCCGCCATACCACCACCTGACCTTTCCCGGCTGGGAGCAGGTCCGGCGACCTTCCGAGGAGTTCGCCCGATACTTGCCCGAACCATCCGCTGACAAGCAGCTTGCGCCTTTTCGCGCCGAGTCTCAACCTTTTCGTAACCCTCCTTCGGGCGAATGTTCCCGCGGATTTTTCAGGGCCGAAAAGTGACCGGTGGGTATGCGCCTTGTGCGATCAACGCTCTACCCTGCGTGGATGGCGGTGGAGCAGAAGGAAGTGCGCTGGCTGTCCGAGTCCGAGATGATCGCTTGGCGCTCGTACATCGTCGCCACCATGCGGCTGCGACAACGCCTGCACCGGGAGCTCTCCGAGCGGCACGACGTCACGCTCGCCGACTACGAGGTCCTGGTCTGCCTTTCGATCCAGCCAGACAACCGGATGCGGATGACGGAGCTGGCGATCATGCTCGGCTCGACCAAGAGCAGGCTTTCGCACCAGATGGTCCGGCTGGAGGCCGAGGGCATCATCCGCCGCACCCGCGACCCGGCGGACAAACGCGGTGTCGTCGCCGAGCTGACCGGACGCGGCGCGGAACTGCTGGAGGGCGCGGCGCCGACGCATGTCGAAGGCGTCCGCGAGCACCTGATCGACCTGTTGAGCCCCGAAGAGCAGCGGGTGCTGGGGCTGGCTTTCGGGCGGGTGCTGGAGCACCTGTCGGAGATCGACGGGCTCCCGCGCCTGCCGCCGGTCACTTCCTGAGGGCGTTGATCCGCGCGGCCTGACGCGTCAGGTGGGCGCGTTCGGCCAGGTCGGCCGCCTTCCCGGCGGCTTCGACGTAAAGCCGTGCCGCCGTCACCAGGTCGCCGTCGCGTTCGTGGAGGTACGCCGCCACCGCCGCGTACCGGGGCAGCGAATCGTCCAGTTCGGCGAGCGCGGCCAGCCCCGCGCGCGGTCCGTCCGCCTCGCCGACGGCCACCGCGCGGTTCAGCCGCACGATCGGGCTGCCGGTCAGGCGCGCGAGTTCGTCGTACCACTCGACGATCTGCACCCAGTCGGTCTCCTCGGCCGCGGGCGCGTCGGCGTGGAGCGCCGCGATGGCGGCCTGTGCCTGGAACTCGCCCAGGCTGTCGCGGGCCAGCGCCGCTTGCAGGATGTCGACGCCCTCGGCGATCAGGCGCGTGTCCCATGCGCCGCGGTCCTGTTCGGCGAGCGGCACGAGTTCGCCGCCGGGCGCCGTCCGGGCGGCGCGCCGGGCGTGGTGGAGCAGCATGAGCGCGAGCAGGCCCGCGACCTCGGGATGGTCGATCGCGGCCGCGAGCCGCCGGGTGAGCCGGATGGCTTCGGCGGCGAGGTCGACGTCGCCGGAGTAGCCCTCGTTGAAGACCAGGTAGAGCACGCGGAGCACGGTGGCGACGTCGCCCGCCTGGTCGAAGCGCACCCCGGACACGGTGCGCTTGGCCCGGCTGATGCGCTGCGCCATGGTCGCCTCGGGCACCAGATACGCCTGGGCGATCTGGCGGGTGGTCAGCCCGCCGACGGCGCGCAGGGTGAGCGCGACCGCCGAAGACGGCGTCAGCGAAGGGTGCGCGCACAGGAAGTAGAGCTGCAACGTGTCGTCCACCCCGGGGGCGGGCCCCGGCTCCGGTTCGTCGTCCACGACGTCTTCGCGACGGCGCCGGGCGGCGTCCGACCGGGCCATGTCGAGGAATTTGCGCCAGGCGACGGTGACGAGCCAGCCCTTCGGGTCCTTCGGCCGGTCGCCGGGCCAGACGCGGACGGCCTCGATCAGCGCTTCCTGCACGGCGTCCTCGGCCGACGCGAAATCGGCTCCGCGGCGGACGAGGATCCCGAGGACGTCCGGGCTGAGGCTCCGCAGCAGCGCCTCGTCGAGCTCGGCGTTCACTCCGTGATGATCAGCTGCTCGCTGAACAACGGACGCAGTTCGAGCCATTCGTGGATGGGCTTCCCGCCCGCCCCCGGAGCGGCCGACAACTCGCCCGCCAGTTCCAGCGCCCGCTCGTAGCTGTCGACGTCGATCATCATCCAGCCGGCGATGAGGTCCTTGGTCTCGGCGAAAGGACCGTCGGTGACCGGCGGTTTGCCCTCGCCGTCGTACCGGACGAAGGTGCCTTCGGGGGCGAGAGCCTGCTCGCCGACGAACTCGCCGGTCTCGACGAGCCGGTTCGCGAAGTCCCTCATGTACTGCATGTGCGCCGTGATCTCCTCCGGCGCCCATTGGTCCATTGGGATGTCGTTCACCGCAGCCGGAGCGCCGCGGTAGTGCTTGAGCAGCAAGTACTTGGGCATGGCGGAAGAGTATGGCAGTCTGCCGGTTTTTCTGCCTGGTGGTCTATACATCCGACCTCTAGCCTTTTTCTCGCGACAGTTCGAGAAGTGTGCGTTTCTTCATCGCGAAAGGAAGACACTTGTCCAGAACGAAAAGACGCTTCGGTGGAGTGCTGGTGACCGCCGGTCTCATCTGCGGTCTGCTCGCGGGTGAGACCGCGGGAGCCACGGCATCGGATGACTCCACCGCCTTCAGCGCCTTCACCGCCCGGCCACTGCCGCCCGGCGCGACCCCGGTGGCCCCGCTCGCCGCCTCCGTCGCCGAGGCACAGATCGCCGCCAACCCCGTGGTCTGCGAAGGCGACGGTGTTTCCGGCAAACGCATCGAGCTCGTCTATGTCCGGGAAGCCGCTCAGCCCGACCGGTACACGACCGTCGCGCCGTCCCTGCGCGCCTACGCGTCCGGGATCGACGACGGGTTCAACGACAGCGCCGCCGTGACGGGCGCCAGCAGGCACGTCCGGTACGTGACGACCGCCGGCGCGGGCTGCCAGGTCGCCGTCGCGAACCTCGTGGTGCCCGACGGCACGTACCTGTCCGGCGCGATCCGCGACCGCGCCATCCAGGCGGGGTACTACAACGCCGACCGCGACTACATCCTGTTCTCCGACAACCCGCACACCTGCGCGGGCACCTGGGGTGACAGCGACGATCAGCCCGGTCCGGCCAACGCCTTCAACAACGGCAGGCACTACACGGAGATCGCCGTCCCGTGCTGGGGTGTCAACGCGACCGCGCACGAACTGGGGCACATGCTCGGCGCGGTCCTGCCCGGGGCCCCGCACTACCAGGGCGGCGGGCACTGCTCCCAGGAATGGGACCTGATGTGTTACGGCGACACGCAGTCCTTCGACTGCACGGCGCGCGATTTCGACCGGCTGCTGGACTGCGGCAACGACGACTACTTCAGCACGAACCCCGTCCCCGGCAGCTGGCTCGCCACGCACTGGAACGTGGCCAACAGCGCCTTCCTGATCAAGAACAGCACTCCCGACAACGACGACGGCCACGCGCAAGGCGGGAAGACCTACGTCATCACCGGCGCGAACGGTGACGCGATCGACGTCATCGGTTCTTCGACCGGCGGCCTCGTCAACCTCAGCAAGCGGGCCCGGACCGACTCCACGAGCCAGAAGTGGATCCTCGGCTACAACACCGGTCTGCAACTCGTGAACGCCAACAGCCAGCTGTGCGCCGACAGCGCCCAGAGCGGAACGGCTCCGGGGACGCAGATCCTCCAGTACAACTGCAACGGCCAGAACGGCATGCGGTGGGCGTTCCAGCCGCTCGGCAACGGCAAGGTGGCGATCTTCAACTACCTGACGGGCTACGCGATCACCGACGGCGGCGCGTATCCGGCGCCGCTCGTGCAGCAGCCCTACACCGGGGCGGCCAACCAGCAGTGGACCCTGAACCCCGTCGCGGACCCCGGTCCGCAGGCGGCCAAGAAGTACTACCTCTCCGTCGCCACCAACGGCAACAGCGCGGCCGTGGTCGACGGCTCGACGGCCGCCGGGGCGAAGATCACCCACGTGGCCAGGCAGGACGACAACGGCCAGAAGTGGAGGCTCACCGACGCGGGCGGCGGGTACTGGAGGATCAGCAACGAGCGGAGCGGCCAGTGCCTGCGGCCGGTGTCCGGCAGCACCGCGGACGGCGCGCAGCTCGAACAGACGCACTGCGGATCGGCCACCAACCAGCAGTGGAAACTGCTCCGCAGCGCCGACATGCGCTACGGACTGGTGAACCGGGCCAGCTCGCTGGCGGTGCGACAGGCTTCGCTCCTGGAGCAACGGCCCTTCATGGGCGGCCGTAGCGACGAGACCGTCTGGGCCCTCGTGCCCGCGTGACGAAAAGCGCCCCAGGTCCGCGGACCTGGGGCGCTTTCCGTTTTCAAGAGTGGCGGTAGCGGTGGGATTCGAACCCACGGAGGACAGAGCCCTCGCATGTTTTCAAGACATGTTCCTTCGGCCGCTCGGACACGCTACCGCTGTCGAGGGTATCCGACGGTCCTTTGCCGGAACGCTTCGGATCTGGTCGAAGTCCGCTAGTCGAAGTCCCAGTCGGTCGCGATGCCGACGATGACCAACAGCAGGGCGAGACCGACGACGATCGCGACGCCGAGGTAGCCGATGATGATCGCCGCGAGCGCCATCCCCTGGCCGCCGGCTTCCCCGCGTTTGGCCTTCGAATGCGCGATGTGCCCCATGATCACGCCGATGACCGACAGCAGCCCGGTGCAGACGACGAGACTGGCGATCGACACGACCAGGGCGGCGATCGCCAGGCCCTGGTCCTGCGGCGGCTGAGGCGCGCCGTAGCCGTATCCATAACCCGGCTGCGGGTACGGCTGGCCGTACGGGGGTTGCTGGCCGTAAGGCTGCTGTTGACCGTAGGGGTCTTGCGGATATGTCACCGGCTCACCGTAACCGCCGATGCTTGGTTCAGGAGGCCTGGCTCTTCGCCGCCTTCGCGGCGATTCGCGCCTGGACCTCGGGACGGCGCAACGGCGGCACCGTCGTCGGCGGCTGACGGCGGGCGGGCAGTTCGGACAGCAGCCGCCTGGTGACCGCGGTGATCTCGGCGACGGCGGCCTCGAAGGGCTCGCGGGTGGCGTCGGACAGGCTCTGCACCCCGGACACCTTGCGGACGTATTGGCGGGCGGCGGCCTCGATCTCGTCCGGCGTCGCCGCCGGCTCCAGGCCTCGAAGCGTGGTGATGTTCCGGCACATGCCCCGATCCTACGTCCGCCCACCGACGTTTCCGGGCGCTTCGATCACACAGTCGGTTAGAAGCTGCCCCGGTTCGTTGACGACGGAAAACGTGCGAAGGCACCCTCGGCGGAGTGCCCCTCAGACCCCGCTCTCTTCGCCGTGCGCCCGTCGAGCCGATCCCCGAACCGGCCGAACCTTCCCCGATCCCGGAACAGGTGTGGCAGCGCGTCCCGATCGACGCCCTGATCGATCTCGTCACCGAGGTCTTCACCGCGCACGACCTGCCGTGGTCCCGTGCCAGGATGGCCGCCGAGGCGCTGTGCCACGGCGATCTCACCGGAACCCCGGAATCGGGGGTCGCCGAACTGACCCGGCTCCATCTGCCGATGCTGGTCAACGGCCTGGTGCGGCCGAGGGCCGAACCGCTGATGATCGCCGACCGCGGTGCCGCCGCCTTGATCGACTACCGCCGCGCGCCGGGGCTGTGGGCTGTCGGCGACGCGATGGACCGGGCGGTGTCCCGGGCGGGCCGGTACGGCGTCGGGCTCATGTCGGTCCGCGGCGTCGGGCCGTTCGGCCGCGCCGGGCACCATGCCGCGAGGGCGTTGCCGCATTCGATGATCGGGCTGGTCATGGCGGCGGGCGGGGAGCGCGGGATCGCCGCGAACCCGCTCGGCATGGCCGCCCCCGCCGGCGCGTACCCCGAATTCGTCCTCGACATGGACACGCTGGCCGACGACACCGCCAGCGCCTCGATCGCCGGTTTCGCCCTGCTGGTCGAGATCTTCGCCGGGGTGCTTTCGGGCGTCGGCGACCACGATCACGACACCGGGCTCATGGTGATGGCCATCGCGCCGACGACGTTGCGCAGCGCCGACGGGTTCTACAAGGCCGCGAGCGCGTTGTTCGGCAGCCTGCTCGGCTGGGAGGGCGGGAACCCGGTCCGCTACCCCGGCTGGCGTGAGGCGCAGTACCTCGAACAGTGCCAGGCGCTGGGTGTGCCGCTGAACGAGCCGGTGCACCGCGAACTCGAAGACCTCGCGAAGGCGCTTCGCCTGGCGCCATTAAAGGGCCGCTAGGCGAGAACGACGCGGCCGCCTTCGCCGCCGACCTCCACGACGTCGCCGTTCGTCAGCTGACGTCCGCGCCGGACCTCCACCTCGCCGTTGACCGTGACCTCTTCGGCGTCGAGGAGGTCTTTGGCGTGCGAACCGTCTTCGGCCAGGTTGGCGAGTTTGAGGAACTGGCCGAGGCGGATCGGCTCGCCGGTGATCGGGACGTCGTGGATGCTCATGGGGAGATCATCCCCGGGCGTCCATCTTGCGGTACAAGGTGGCGACGTCGGTGTCGAAGTAGCTGCTGTAGGACGTGTCCGGGTCGTCCCCGCCGTACAGATAGCCGCCGATCACGCCGACGACGGTGCCGAGTCCGGTCTTGGGGTCGGGGTCGACCACCCACGGGCCGCCGCTGGTGCCGGTCGTGAAGCCGGGGCAGCCCACGCGCATCTGGTAGGTGTCGGCCTGGCTGCTGGTGCCGTGGCAGACGACCGGCGCCTCCCGTTCGTCGGGATACCCGGTCAGGGTGATCGGGTGGGCGAATCCGCCGCCGGTCACCAGGGTGTTGGCGCCGGTGACGCTTTCGAGGGTCTTCGTGCTGCCCGCCTGGCGGGCCGTCGCGAACCCGACATCCAGGTCCGGATCAGACGAAACGGCCCAGCCGTCGGGAACCTGCGGATCGGAGACGTCCCAGTAGCCGTAGGGCGCGACGCCGTCGTGATAGCCGGGCGCGAACGAGATCCCCGTCGCGTACTCGCCGCCTTCGCCGTCGTGGAGGCAGTGTGCCGCGGTGAGCAAGAGGTCTCCCGGGCCGCTGTGGACGACGCTGGCCGTGCAGAAATGCGTCCCGTCGAGGAAGAGCGCGCCGATCGCCGGATTGGTTCGCGGCGTGGCCGGGGTGACCGCCACCGTCGCGGGGGTGTCCCCGGGCTCGGTTTCGGCGGGTTCGGACGCGGCGGAACAACCGGTCAGAACGAAACAGAGCGCGAGCAGCAGGGCGCGGCGCATCCTCTTCCTTCCGGTCGTCCACGGCTGTCCTGGTTACAGATCACCATAAGCGGTCCACGAACACAGCCCGAATCGATCAACGCACAGCAAGCTCACAGCCGTAGTATGTGTTACCTCCGGTAACAGTCGAACTTGGGAGCGGGTATGAAGTCGTTCACGGACAAGGTCGCGGTGATCACGGGCGCGGGCTCGGGAATCGGCAGGGCGCTCGCGATCGAACTGGCGGGACGCGGGGCGAGGCTGGCGCTTTCCGACGTCGACGCCGTCCGCGTGGCGGACACCGTGGCGTCGTGCGAGAAAGCGGGCGCGACCGCGAAGGCCTACGCGCTGGACGTCGCCGATCGTGACGCGGTTCTCTCGCACGCCGAGGAGGTCGCCGTCGATTTCGGGGGCGCCAACCTCGTGGTGAACAACGCCGGGGTCGCGCTCGGCGCGACGGTCGAGGAAATGACCTGGGACGACTACGACTGGCTGATGGGCATCAATCTCGGCGGTGTGGTCAACGGCACGAAAGCCTTTCTGCCGCAGGTGATCGCTTCGGGCGACGGCCATATCGTCAACCTTTCGAGCGTGTTCGGCTTCATCGGCGTGCCCACGCAGAGTGCCTACAACGCGGCGAAATTCGCGGTGCGGGGCTTCACCGAGGCGCTGCGGCAGGAAATGCTGATCGCCCGGCATCCGGTCGCGGTCAGCTGCGTGCATCCCGGTGGCATCAAGACGAATATCGCCCGCGACGCGCGGGGTGGCGTCGAGCGGGACATCGACAAAGCCGCCGAAGGCTTCGAAAAGATCGCGAGGACGACGCCGGAGAAGGCCGCGCAGACCATCGTTCGTGGTATCGAACGGGGGACGGCACGCATCCTGATCGGACCGGACGCCTATGCCATCGACGCGATTCCCCGCGTGCTCGGCTCCTTTTACCAGCGGCCGTTGGCGCTACTGGGGCGCTTGGGGATGAAGAACCTCTGAACGGAGTAACCCTCCGTGGTCCGGACGGCTCGGGATAACTCGATCGGGGTGCGTTACTTACGGCGGCGTCGGAAATGCACCACAATGCTCAAGTTCGTGATTCCGCTTCCGGAGGTCCCCATGCCGCGCGCCGCCCAGCGCCGTACGCCGACCGATGCCGCCCTCAGCGCGAGTGTGCCCATCGAGACAGCCGAGTTGCTGGACCGGACGGGGATCATCGCGGCGAGTCTGCCGAAACGGCGGCGCAGCCCGGAGAACGAGATCGAGCCCGAGCCGGTGCCGGTCCGGGCCCCGGTCTGCGAGCCGGTCGTCGACAAGGATCTGCGGCCCAAGGCCGTCGTCATCCATCGCCGGGCCAGGTCCTGGCTGGTCGGTGGCACCGGGGTGGCGCTGCTCGCGATCGGCTGGTTCGCCGGCACGTTCACCCTCGCGCCCGTCGACGACACCGCCTTGCCCGAGCGGCCGCTGCCCACCGTGGCGACCCAGCAGGCCGCGCCGCCGGTGGTCCAGCCCACGCAGCCCGCCCCGGTGACCGTCTACGTCCCGGTCACCGTGAAGCAGAAAGCGCCCGCGACGACGAAGAAGACGCCCGCCAGGGAACAGGTCGTCGCGCTGCCGCCCGCCGAGCCCCGGCCGACGGAGCAGCCGCGCTCCGACATCACGGCGCAGAACAGGGCCACCGAGGACCTGCGGAACATGATGGACCCCGTTATGGCCGGTTCGCTGGCGATGGAAATGGCGCAGGGGATGATGGGTTACGGCACGGGGCGCTGACCTCGCGAGATCGTCTCTCCACAGTGGACGGTACCGGACGTCGTGGGCCGGATGGCCGCTGACAGTGCGGAAGTGATCCATTACCGTGAGCCAAGGGGAGGGGCTCATGGAGAAAGGGGACTCCGCACGGGACACCGGTTTCAAGGCCGCTTTCGCGGTCGGTGAATTCCGTGCGTTGTGGGCGGCCGAGGCGCTTTCGCAGGCCGGTGACCAGCTGGCCAGGGTCGCGTTGTCGGTGCTGGTCTGGGAAAGAACGGCGTCGGCCGGGCTGACCGGGCTCACTTACGGATTGACGTATCTGCCGACGCTGATCGGCGGCACCTTGTTCGCCGGATTGGCGGACCGGTATCCACGGCGGACCGTGATGATCGCCGGTGATCTGGTGCGCGCGGCGCTCGCGATGCTGATGGCCGTGCCGGGAACGCCTTTGCCAGTGCTGGCCGGGTTGCTGGTGGTCCTGACGATGGCGGGCGGACCGTTCCGGGCGGCGCAGCTCGCGTTGCTCCCGGACGTCCTCGAAGGCGAACGGTACGTCGCCGGGCTCGCGGTCCGCACGATCACCATCCAAACGGCACAGCTGGCCGGATTCGGCGGTGGCGGACTGGTGATCGGGCTCGTGACGCCCTACTGGGGACTGGTGATCGACGCGGTGACCTTTGTGGTCTCCGCGCTGCTCGTGTCCACAGGGGTGCGTCGACGCGGGCCCGCCGTCACGGAATCATCGGTGAAAAGCCGTGTGGCACGGGCTTTCAGTGGTGAAGGCGCCAGAGAACTGTGGCGGGGCAAGGGAATCCGCGTGCTGTTCGGGTTGAAGATGCTCGCCGGGTTCGCCATCGCGCCCGAAGGGCTCGCGGCACCGCTCGCCAACGGTCTCGGGGCGGGGAGCTTCGCTGTCGGGCTCATTCTCGCGGCGGATCCGGTGGGTTCGGTAATAGGATCGTGGATCTTCACGAAATGGGTTCCGGCGCGACGGAAAACGCGAATGGTCGGCATTCTCGCCATTGCATCCGTCGTTCCTTTGCTTTTTGTCTTCTTTCGCCCTCCGCTGCCGGTCTGTCTCGCGCTGATCGGGCTCAGCGGGGCCTTCGCGGCGCCGTACCACCTCCAGGCCGTCGCGCTGATGGCCCGCGCGGTGCCGGACGGCGTCCGGGCACAGGTGATGGGCCTGACCTCGACGAGTTTGGTCACGGTGCAGGGAATCGGGATCATGCTCGCGGGCGGCCTCGCCCAGTTGACCGGTCCGTTCGTGGCCGTCGGGGTGGCCGCCGCGGTCGCCGTCGCCGCGGCGGGCCCGATGGTGATGGCATGGAAACGCGCCATCGCCACCGGGCCCGATGTATGGCTCCCGGCCGGGAGCCGGGCCGGCTGAATTGGTGGGATCAGTCCTCGCGACCGTTCATGATGGTCCTCCCTCCCACTGCTCCATCTGTGTGTTCCGGAAATGACTCGAGCCACCCTCAGTACTACCTCGGATACATTGAATTGTGTACGGAAGGGGGACCGGTGACGATGATTATGGGGGATGTGGAACTCGCCGGAGAAGGGACCGGTACACGTCTGAGAGCCTGGGTCCGACACTGGGAGTTATGGTCCGGACCACGTGGCGTACCTGCGATTTTTCTTGTGGTGGAAGGACTTGCGGCTACAGTCGCCGTAATCGCCTTGCTCCGATCGAACTACGAGACTACGGAATTCGTCCGATTTGGATCACTGCTCGGCCTTGCTTTCCTGCAAGCCGAGCTTTCCCGGTCGGTGGAACGGTTGCGGCGGACGCTGTGTGACCGACCGCACATCAACATGACTTCGGTGTGGACTTTCGCGGGGGTGCTCGTCCTGCCGCCGGGGCTGGCGCTGGCCCTCGGATTGCTCATCTACCTGCATCTTTGGCTCCGGGTGTGGCGGGGGATGAGCCACCGCCCGGCGTACCGCGTCGTCTACTGTGCGGCGGCCATCGTGCTCTCCTGCCTGGCCGGGGGAGCGATCGTGGCCGGGTGGAACGGCCTGCCGGTGGGGTTCTCCGGCTCGCTGCGGATCGTCGAGGCGGCGGCAGTGTTCACCGCGGCCAACGCGTTCATCGTGGCGCTGTCGGTCTACCTGCACACCGGGGGCCGGTCGCCGCGTTCGCTGTTCGGCACCGGGGACGACAACCTGCTGGAGGTCACCACCCTGGTGCTCGGGACCTCGACCGCGCTGGGCATCGTGCACGCGCCCGCGCTGGTCCCGTTCGTCCTGCTGCCCGTGCTGGTGCTGCACCGCAGTGTGCTGGTGCGGCAGCTGGAGATCGCGGCGAACATCGACGGCAAGACCGGCGTGCTGAACGCGCACGCGTGGCACGTGCTGAGCGAGCGGGAGCTTTCGTCGGCGGCCAGGGCGAAGAGCAAACTCGGGGTGCTGATGCTCGACCTCGACCACTTCAAGCAGGTCAACGACGTCTACGGGCACCTCGCGGGCGACGCTGTGCTCAAGGTCGTCGCGACGACGATCTCCGAGCATGTACGCGACTACGACTCCGTCGGGCGCTTCGGCGGCGAAGAGTTCGTCGTGCTGCTGCCCGGTGCGACGGAGACCGAGGTGATCCCCGTGGCCGAGCGGGTCCGGCAGGCGGTGATGGCGATCGAGGTCGAGGTCGTGACGGCGTCAGGACCGCGGACCGTACGAGGACTTTCGGTGTCGATCGGCGTCGCGGTCTACCCGGCGGGCGGGCCGGTGCTGGAACGGCTGCTGCACGTCGCGGATTCCGCGCTGTACCAGGCCAAGCGGAGCGGGCGGAACCGCGTCGTCTCCCTGGCGGCCGCCTGACCCGGTCGCGTGCGAACTTCGGGTGTCGCGAAAGCCTGTTTCACCTCGTCAGATGTGGGGAGTCTATCGAGCCTGGAAGTCCGTGAAGGCCTCCTTCCCTACCTTGAAGGTCAGGGTTCCGGCAAAGTCGCGTAAATGGGTGTCGTGAGTGGCGTTTCGGGTTCTGACGGACTCGTATTTGCCTACCCACTGGTGTGATCGGCGGTCGCGTGAAGCCGGTGCTGGGGCCGGTGTGGCCGACGGGGGAAGATTTCGGACGTTGAGCGTCCGGAATCTTCCCCGTCACCGGTCGCGTCTGGCGCGACGTTGATCAAGATCCAAGACCAGGCATCCCTGGCGACGATGAAGGAATTGGGACGTTCAACGTCCCAATTCCTTCATCGTCACGCTCTGGTAGCCGCGGAACCACCACTCACGCCTGGTCAGGCGTGGGTAAGTAGACACCGGTCCGCTCTAACCCGAAACGCCACTCACGACCACCTGGACCGACCTGCGTGTGGGTGGTGTCGGGAGGTGTGTCGCGAAAGCCACTTTCACAACCTTCACCGTTGCGAAAGTGGCTTTCACAACCTCCCTGACCAGCGGAAAGGCGACTTCGCCGAGACCCTGACCTTCAAGGTAGGGAAGGAGGCCTTCACGGACTTCAGCGTCTGACGATGGTTGTGAAGGGCCCCATTGCCCGGGTCCGAACTACATGAAGGCCCCCTTGCTTGCGCCTGGCGCAAGC
>NZ_JBHXJK010000027.1:0-85116 GCF_042723255.1 Amycolatopsis thailandensis | reverse complement strand
CAATGTGGGTTTGGGGACGATCAGCGTCCCCAATGCCACATTGGGGGCACCGATCGTAGGGAGCATCATGTCCTGAAGGCCCCCTTGAGACGATCAACGTCCCCAAGGGCCTTCAGGAGCACCTTGGCAGTAGCGACAATCAGACCGGACAGCTGCCGGCGCGCCCGCATCCAGCGGACTAAAGGCGGGGCGGGACGGGGCGCCGCAGGTGGTAGATGTCCATGATCCAGCCCTTTCGCGAACGCGCCGAAGCGCGTACCTCTTGGATCCGCGAAGCGAGATCCGCGGTCAGTGGGCCGGAGAGCAGGAGCTCGTCGGGCGTCCCGAGGTACGCACCCCAGTAGATCTCCAGCCCTGTATCCACGAACCGCGAGAACGTGCACTGGGCGTCCAGCATCACGAACACGTCGTCGACCTCCGCGGGCCAGCCGGCTTCGAGGCGACGGCCGGTCGTGACGAGCACCGGGCGCCCGATCTGGTTCATCGTGGTCCGGTGCCGTGACGTCAGCGCGGCCACGCTGCTGACCCCGGGGACGACGTCGTACTCGAACTCGACGTTCCCCCTGGCGAGCACGGCGTCCAGCAAAGTCAGGGTCGAGTCGTAGAGCGCCGGGTCACCCCACACCATGAACGCGCCCCGCTCATCGGGACCCAGCGAAGCGATCATGTTCTCGTAGACGTCGGTGCGGAGCCGGTGCCAGTCCGCGACGGCCTTCCGGTAGTCGTCAGGGGTACGGTCGCGTTCGGGGTCCGGTGCCCGCACGACGCGGTACCCGGGCCGCTCGACGAACCGGTCGAGGATCTCCTGGCGCAACCCGACCAGGTCCTGCTTCTCTGAACCCTTGTCGAGCACGAAGAACACATCGGTCTCGTTCAGCCGCCGGACGGCCTGGACCGTCAGGTGTTCCGGGTCGCCGGCGCCGATGCCGATGGCGGAGATCTTTCGCATTTCCGCAGTGTGCCCGCACCCTCCGTGCACACCCCTACCCCCATGGGGTATAAAGGAAATGATCGCTTCGTTTGTCCTGTAGAGGAGTTCGCACCGATGGCCGAAACCACCTACACCGTCAAGGGCATGTCCTGCGGGCACTGCGCCTCCTCCGTCACCGAGGAGGTCGGCGGGATCGCGGGCGTCAGCGCCGTGAACGTGGACGTCGCCAGCGGCAAGGTAACCGTCACCAGCGACACCGCGCTCGATGTCCAGATCGTGGACGCGGCCGTCACCGAGGCCGGTTACCAGCTCGTCTCGTGAGCACCGCCGTCAAGGTGTCGGCGTTCGCCGCGGCTCTGGTCGCGGTGTTCGTCGCCGCCTGGACGATCGGGTCCGCCGTCGGACCGCTGGACGAGGCGCCGCCGGCCCCACCCGCGCCGACGACCAGCGTGCACGAAGGGCATCACGAAGGACACACGGGAGGCACGCCGTGACCGCCGGGACGTCCCAGCGTGTCGAACTGGCCATCGGTGGGATGACCTGCGCCTCCTGTGCCGCGCGGGTCGAACGCAAGCTGAACAAGGTCGACGGCGTCTCCGCCACGGTCAATTACGCCACCGAGAAGGCGCAGGTCGACTTCCCCGCCGCGCTCTCGGTCGACGACCTCGTCGGTGTCGTCGAGTCCGCGGGCTACACGGCCCAGCCGCCGAAACCCGAGGCGAGCGAAGACAGCACGGAAAGTCTCCGGCAGCGGCTCCTGGTCTCCGCCGTGCTCGCCGTGCCGGTGATCGTGCTGGCGATGGTCCCGGCCTGGCAGTTCACCTACTGGCAGTGGGTCTCGCTGGCACTGGCCGCCCCCGTCGTCACCTGGGGCGCGTGGCCGTTTCACCGCCCCGCCTGGACGAACTTCCGCCACGGCGCCGCCACCATGGACACCCTGATCTCGCTCGGCGTCGTCGCCGCCACGCTCTGGTCGCTGTACGCGCTGCTGTTCGGCACCGCCGGAGTCCCCGGCATGCGGCACGGCTTCGCGCTGACCATGGAGCGCGGCTCCGGCGCGGGCAACCTCTACCTCGAGGTCGCCGCGGGAGTGACCACCTTCCTCCTCGCCGGTCGCTACTTCGAGGCCCGGTCCAAGCGCCGCTCCGGTGCCGCCCTGCGCGCGCTGCTCGAACTCGGCGCGAAGGACGTCGCCCTCCTCAGGGACGGCGTCGAGAGCCGTGTCCCGATCGGCGAGCTGAAGGTCGGTGACGAGTTCGTCGTGCGGCCGGGGGAGAAGATCGCCACCGACGGCGTCGTGACCGACGGCGGATCCGCGGTCGACCTGAGCATGCTGACGGGTGAAGCCGTCCCGGTCGAGGTGGCCCCCGGTGACAACGTCGTCGGAGGGACGGTCAACGCCGGCGGCAGGCTCCTCGTCCGCGCCACCCGGATCGGCTCCGGCACCCAGCTCGCGCAGATGGCGCGCCTGGTCGAGGACGCGCAGAACGGCAAGGCGCGCGTCCAGCGGCTCGCCGACCGGGTGTCGGCCGTATTCGTGCCGGTGGTGATCGCGCTCGCGGTCGGCACGCTCGGCTTCTGGCTCGGGGCGGGCAGCGGGGCGGACGCCGCCTTCACCGCCGCCGTCGCGGTCCTGATCATCGCCTGCCCATGCGCGCTCGGCCTGGCCACGCCGACAGCGCTCCTGGTCGGCACCGGCCGCGGCGCGCAGCTGGGCATCCTCATCAAGGGCCCCGAGGTGCTGGAGTCCACTCGCCAGGCCGACACCGTCGTCCTGGACAAGACCGGCACGGTGACCGCGGGGAAGATGAGCGTCACCGACGTTCAGGGAGAAGAGGCCGAGGTGCTCCGGCTCGCGGCCGCTGTCGAGCACGCCTCCGAGCATCCGATCGCGCGCGCGATCGTCACGGCCGCCGAGGAGCGGGTGGGCGAGGTGCCGCCGGTCGGCGGGTTCCGCAACGTCGAGGGCCTGGGGGTGCTCGGCGAGGTCGAGGGCAAGACCGTCCTGGCCGGGCGGTCCGCGTTCCTCGAACAGCACGGCATCACCGTCGGCGACACGTTCTCCCAGGTCAAGACTGCCGCCGAGGATCGTGGTGCGACCGCCGTCGTCGTCGCCTGGGAAGGTGAGACGCGAGGAGTGATCGTCGTCGCGGACACGGTCAAGCCGACGTCGGCCAAGGCTGTCGCCGAGTTGAAGGCGCTCGGGCTCCGGCCGGTACTGCTGACCGGCGACAACGCCGGATCCGCGCGAGCGGTCGCCGCCGAGGTCGGGATCGACGAGGTCGTCGCGGAGGTGCTGCCCGCCGGCAAGGTCGACGTCGTCAAGCGCTTGCAGGCCGAAGGCCGTGTGGTCGCCATGGTCGGGGACGGTGTCAACGACGCGGCCGCGCTCGCCCAGGCCGATCTCGGCCTCTCGATGGGGACCGGAACGGACGCCGCGATCGAGGCCGGTGACCTGACGCTGGTGCGAGGTGACCTGCGCGCGGCCGTCGACGCCATCCGGCTTTCGCGCCGCACGCTCGGCACGATCAAGGGCAACCTGTTCTGGGCGTTCGCCTACAACGTCGCCGCGCTGCCCTTGGCCGCGCTCGGCCTGCTCAACCCCATGATCGCCGGGGCGGCGATGGCGTTCTCGTCGGTCTTCGTCGTCACCAACAGCCTGCGGCTGAGGCGCTTCCGCGGCGTCGCTTGATCAGGAGCGGACCAGCCGGGCAATGGCGTCGGACGCCTCCCGGACCTTGAGGTCGGCCTCTTCACCGCCCGCGGCGGCGGCCTGGACCACGCAGGTGGCGAGGTGCTCGTCCAGCAGTTCGAGGGAGAACGACTGGAGCGCCTTGGTGGCCGCGGACACCTGGGTCAGGATGTCGATGCAGTACTTGTCCTCTTCGACCATCCGCTGCAACCCGCGGATCTGCCCCTCGATCCGGCGCAGGCGCTTGAGGTAGGCCTCCCGCTCGCTGCCGTATCCCGTCATCCCGCACCCGCTCTCTCGTCGTTCCCTGCCGAAGTTCACTATACCCTCCCCACGTATCCGCCCCGGGCGGGTGAAATTCGCGGGTGCCAGGATGTCGAGGACGATCCGGCGGCTCCGACTCCTGCGTGAGTGGCCGGGCACCGGCCGGATGACCAGGAGGAACACCGATGAAGTACATGATCATGATCACCATGAACCCCACCGCCTGGGACGCCCTCCCCGAGAAGGAGCGCGACGAGGTGGTCGCCCGCATCGACCCTTTCATGAAGAAGCTCACCGAGAGCGGCGAACTGCTGGGGACGCAGGCGCTGGGGGAGCCGAAGGAGAGCACGGTGGTCCGGGTGCGTGACGGCGTCCCGGTGGTGACCGACGGCCCGTTCGCGGAGTCGAAGGAGTACCTGGCGGGCTTCTACCTGGTGGAATGCGACAGCAAGGAGCGCGCGATCGAGATCGCGGGCCAGGTCCCGGACGCGCACATCAACGCGATGGAGATCCGCCCGGTGGTCTTCTCCTCTGGAGATGGCGCCTAGGTGGCGGCCGCTTCGGTGCCGGTGCGGGCTTCGGGCCTGCTCCGGCGCTGAACGGGCACTTCCGGTTTCGGATCGGCGGTGATCGCCAGGACGGTCCCGGCTTCCGCGAGCAGCTCGCGGGCCCCGACCAGCTGTTTCAGTACGTCATCGCGCAGGCCGAGGGCCACGTCGGCCTTCTGTCGCGCCTCGGCGACCAGGCGCTCGCCCTTTTCGGCGGCGTCGTCGAGCAGCTTCCGTGCCTTCGCCTGCGAGGCTTCGTCCCGCGCGGCGAGGGCGCGCATCGCCTCCGCCCGGCGCAGCGTCATCGCGCGCTCGAAGTCCTCGGCGATCCGCTTCCGTTCCGCCTCGGCCTCGGCGGCCTCCTCGGCGGCGCGCGCTTTGATGTCGGCGGCTTCTTCACGGGTGAGTTCGAGCATCCGGCGCGACCGCTCCTGAAGCGCGTCCGGGGCGATCGGCACGCGGCTGATCCGGTCGACGCTGTTCTTCAGTTCGCGGTTTTCCTCCTGTGCCGCGGTGAGCCTGGCGGCGAGTGCCTCCCCGCGCCGGATCGCTTCGTCGCGTTCGGCGGCGACTCGTCGTAGCTCGGTTTCCACCTCGCGAACGAATTCCCGGACCTGGGCGCGGTTGAAGCCACGCCACGCCAGATCGAAGCCGGGCATCTCCATTGGTCACCTCCACAGTGCGCGATTTTTCTTGCCACACGGGGCTTTCCCTGCCCAGTGTGCCTGAAGCCGCGAGGACACGCGTCACGGGTGGGTGATCTTTGCGCCGAACGGTCGGGCGCAAAGCGGAAGAAGGAGCATCCTCCAACCGGTGGGAGAATGGACGATCATCGTTTTACCCTTACGGGAGGTGGCCGCGTGACGAGCAGCCGAATTCGGGTCCCTGGCTGGAATACGGCGACCGCGGCCGAAGGATATCGGCAGGTCAGAGAGAACATCGTGATCTTGATCGCCGATCACGCCGGCGCGGCGGACCGGGTCGTCCCGGCTTGTCCACAGTGGACCGTCCGGGACCTGCTCGCGCATCTGACCGAAATCTGCGACCGGGTCATCACCCGGTTCGGCGGTGAGGCCTGCCCGGTTCCGGAGACGGCGTCGGCCGCCGAGGTGCTGCGGCTGTGGACCGAACGCGGACCCGAGGCCGACGCGCTGCTCGCCGCCGACGGCGACGGCGAGAGCCGCGGCGACATCATGGTGATGGACGCCTTCACCCACGAACTCGATCTCCGGTACGCGCTCGGCGCCCCGCCGCCCGAAGCGCACGCCGCCTGGCTGCGGAGTTTCGAAGTGCTCGTCGGCGGCCTCGGCACCTCGCTGGGCAAGCACGGCCTGCCCGGGATGCGGATCGAGATCGAGGGCGCGACCTGGGTCGCCGGCACCGAACCGGTCGCCGCGGTGCTCTCAGGCGCGCCGGTGGACGTCTACCGGTCGCTCGCCGGGCGCCGGAGCCCGGCCCAGATCGCCGCCATGGACTGGCTGGGCGATCCCGAGCCGTGGCTCCGGGCCTTCACCTGGGGGGTGTTCGCCCCGCCGGAAGAGGCGGTCGAACGCTGATCAGCCGGTCGGGGACATCGAGGACAGCGCCGCGGCCAGCGCCAGTACCACGGCCACGATCAGCACCTCGACCCCGACGCTGACCCGCAGTTTCCGCAGGTCGGCGGTCACGACGCCGGTGCCTCCGCGGCCGGAGATCCCGCGGCGCACCGCGTTGCGGCTCATGTTCGCCACCAGCAGCAACGCGGCGAACCCGGTCAGCTTCAGCAGGAAGACGATGCCGTAGGCCGACGTCCACAGCGCCTCCACCGACGGCACGAGCCGGAAGCCGAGGTACGCGCCGCTGACCACCATGACGACGATCGACCAGGTGGCGATCGGGTGGAACCGCGCCAGCGCCGGTTCGGCCTCGGCCGCCGAGTACTTGCCGCGCAGGAGCACGGCCAGCTGGATCAGCCCGCCCACCCAGACGGCCATCGCGCCGAAGTGCGCGAGGTCGGCGGTGACCGAGAGGAACATGATCTTGTCGGCCACCGCGTGCCCGGTCGCGGAGAAGCTCAGCATCACGATGAACCCGGCCGCGATGCCGAGGTTCTCGTACCGCGACCGCAGCCGGTCCGGCAGCGCGTCCGCCAGCAGCCGCCGGACGAACACGGCGAGCGCGACGATCGCGGCCAGGCGCAGGAGCAGGAGCTTCCCGTACGCCACCCGCAGGGTCGCTTCGATCAGCGCCGGGTCGAAGACCGAGCCCGCGCCGCGGCCCGCGACGTACGGGCCTTGCAGCAGGAACCCGGCCACGGCCGTGACCCCGGAGAGCCAAAGGCCCGCGGTGAGCAGCTTCCGCGCCGCCGGATCGGCCCGCCCGCCCGGGCGGCAGACCAGCAGGAAAACCAGTCCGCCGAGCAGCGCGACGCCGAGGAACGAGCCCCAGCGGAAGGTGGTGAACAACGCGTCGGTCACCGGATCGGTGCCGGTGGAGGCGGACACCGCGCCCGCCGAGGTGATCAGGGGGCCGGTGCCGATCACGAAGGCGAGCGTGCCGCGCACCGGATGCGAGTCGGCCGAGACGAAGGCGTACTCGACGAGGTAGCTGCCGTCGGGGAGATCGGGTTCGAGTTTGACGGCGACCTGTTCGGCGACGTCACCAGGCTGGAACACCGGACCGGAGACGACGTCGGTCCCCTGCTGGTCGACGACCTTGATCGAGTTCGGCTGGATGCCGATGTTCTCCGACAGGGTGATCGAGACCAGCGGCGGCGCCGAGGTGAGCCGGGCGCCGTCGGCAGGGTTCGAGTTGAGGAGTTCGACGTGGGCCGAGGCCGGGGCCGCGGCGAGTACCGCGACCCCCAGCCAGGCCGCCACCAGGGCGAGGAGGGCGAAGAGCCTCCGGGTCACGATGCCGCGGTGGCCAGCTCACGCCGGCTTTCGGGCGAACACGTGCAGCCGGTCAGTTCCCGCTCGGCGGCGGAGGCCTTCCGGTGCACGATCATCGCGATGATCATCGGGATCGTGACGATCGTGTTGTAGAACAGGTGCAGCTCGACGCGCGGGATGAACAGCTGGATGATGCTGCTCGGCGCGGTGCCGCCGCCGAGCCGCCAGCCGCTCTGCGCCTGGATCAGCAGGAGAAGATGCTCGATGTGGTGCCAGAACTGCAGGCCCAGCGCCAGGTTCCACCACTGCCGCGAGCGGCCGGCGAAGCCCTTGCGCAGGGCGAACAGGAAGACCAGCATGACGATGGCGTAGCCGTAGTGCAGCCATTCGGAGCTGATCAGCTTGGGGAACGGGATGCCCAGCACGCCGCGGGCGTCCGCGGTCTTCCAGCCGAGGGCGTAGATCTGGAACGCCTGCACGAGGTGTTCCGCCCAGTGCGCCAGCACGACGAGCGCGAAGATGTTGAGCGCCGCGCGATGGTATTTCCCGTTGAGCGAGGCGAGCAGGCCGGGACGGTGGGGATCGAGTGCGGCCATGAAAGGGCTCCTTGGAGGAAAAGACCGGCCGGTGACGGACATCGACGATATCTCGCTCGCCGCCGGTTTTCGTTACTCCGGATTGCTGAGCTGATCTGCGAAATTACGCCATTCGGAGTGCTTGTACTACGAATGGACTGGGTAAAAACACCGCCGGTCACGAAAAGCGGGGCCGGTTGGTCAGTGGATGACGATTCCGGACGACACCTGGGGCGTGGCGGGGATGTGGAAGAGTTCGGTGAACAGCGCCAGGTATTCGAAGGCGCCTTCGACGCGGACCTTGCCGGTGCGCAGGGCGTCTTCGGCGGTGAGTTCCCCGTTCAGCAGTTCCTTGATGTACGGGCCCAGCGGTTCGATGATCGCGTCGGCACCGGGATGCGACCCGTCGGCGACCTTGAGCGCGCCGTCCTCGATGATCGCGTGCAGGACCATCCCGCCCGGGTAGTGCAGTTCGTAGGTGGCCTGGATGCCCTTGGCCTTCTCGCTGCGGAAGGTCGTGTACAGCGAGAGGATCGCCGCGTCCAGGGTGAAGACGTCCTCGGGGGCGGGCAGTCCCAGCGACCGCGCGCCCCAGAGACCGAGGTCCAGCACGATCTGGTCGAGCTCGCCGCCGTACTCGGTGAGTTCGTAGACGACCGCGGCGTCGAGCTGGGGGAGCACACGGCGGCGGAGCACACCGGACTGCTCGAGTTCGTTGAGCCGCGCGGACAGCGTGCTCGCCGGGATCTTGGGCAGGCCGGCCTGGAGTTCGGTGAACCGCTTCGGGCCGAGGACGAGGTCACGGACGATCAGCAGCGACCAGCGTTCGCCGATGATCTCCAGCGCCCGGGCCAGACCGCAGAACTGTCCATAGGTACGACTCATCCGCCGATCCTCACTTTCGTTTCCCGTGACAGCAGTGGTTTTTCACGCGGGTTCGCCCTCGGAAAGCAGGTCGTGGTGCAGGACCTGCAGTTCGTCGCAGGGTTCGACGCCCAGTTCATTGTTGAGCCTCGACCGCACCTGGCGGTAGGTCGCGAGCGCGTCGGATCGGCGGCCGCTGCGGCCGAGGACGCGGATCAGCTGGCCGTGCAGGGCCTCGTCCAGCGGGTTCGCGGTGACCAGTGACCGCAGTTCGCCGATCAGCTCGTGCCGCATCCCGGCCGCGATGTCGGCCTCGATCCGCAGATGCAGGGTGCTGCGCCGCTGTTCGACGAGGTCGACCGCGTACGCCGACAGCACCTGTCCACAGTGGACGTTCGCCAGCGGCGGCCCGGACCACAGGTCGAGCGCGGCCCTGAAGGACTTCGCCGCCTCGGCGTGCTCGCCCCGCAGTTGCAGCTCCCGGCCCGTCTTCTGGAGCGCCTGGAACTCGAAGACGTCCACCTGCTCCGGCTCGATCCGGAACACGTACCCCGGCGGCTTCGTCGCCAGCATGGTCTCGCCGTACGGGGCGAGGTCGTTCTCGTCGATGCACCGGCGCAGCTGATAGACGTAGGTGTGCATCGTGGTGCGGACGCTGCGTGGCGGGTGGTTTGCCCACAGTTCCTGGACGATCGTGTCGATGTGCACGATCTTTCCGGGGCTCATCACCAGCATGGCGAGCACCTGAAGCAGCTTCGGCGTCGTCGGCGCGTAGTCGATCCCGTCCCGCACGAGTTCGAGCGGGCCGAGCAGGGTGAAACGGAGGGGACTCGCGGGCGGGGCCGGAATCGGGTCGGGTGCCGAGCCGTGCCGCGTGTCCGCTACTCGTGATCCGGGGTACATCGCAAGCGCCCTCCAGCTCGATACGCGTAGTGTCCTTTTTCCAGTGCCTCGACAGTGACAGAGCGCCCGGTCACCCGGCCAGTGAGCCGTCCACCAGGTCCCGCGTGCGTGCGTCCCGGAAAATCATGGGTTTTTCATGTCCGAGGTGTGAATCGCGCACTGGCCGGTACCCGCCCCCGCGCAGCAGGATTCTGGGATCGCACCGACCTACGGGGGTTCCCATGCGCGAGGCAGTGTCGAACGGGTCCGGCTCGATCAGCGGCGGTCTGGGATTCAAACGGCATCTGCGCGCGGAGATCAGTGAGGGCAACGGCGCCTACCTGTTCTCCGAACAGGGCGTCATCGCGATGCGAGGCGCGCAGGTCGCGTCGGTCGCGGCCCTGCTCGACGGCACCCGTGACCTCGACGGTCTCCTGTCCGCCTGCCCCGAGGGGATGAGCGCCGAACAGGTCACCGGTGTCCTGGCGAGGCTGGTCGAAGCGGGGTTGGTCACCGTCCGGGTCCCGGACGAGCTCAGCGGGGACGAACGCGCGCTCGCGTACTGGGACGCGTGCGGGCTCGACGCGTCCGCGGTGGCCTGCCGTCAGAAACCGGCGACGGCGAGCCTGACCGCGATCGGCCGCGGGGTGGACACCTCGCAGGTGGAGAACGCGCTCGTCGCGAGCGGCATCGAAGTGGTCGAGACGGCGTCGGAACTGGCCATCGTGCTGTGCGACGACTACCTCGACCCGAGGCTGGCCGAGATCGACGCCGAGCACCGGCGCACCGGGCGGCCGTGGCTGCTGGCCAGGCCGTCGGGTTCGCAGGTGTGGATCGGTCCGATCATGCAGCCCGGCCGGTCCGGCTGCTGGCACTGCCTGACCAACCGGCTGTGGGGGCACCGGCACGCGGAGGCGTGCGTGCAGGAGGTCCTCGGACACGACGGCCCGGCCGCGTTCCCGATCCCCGCCGTGCCGCCGCTGACCGCGGCCGCGTCGCACCTGATCTCCCTCGAAGCGTCCAAATGGCTGGCGGGACACCGCTATCCGGGGCAGCAGGCCGTGTGGATCCTGGACACCCTCGACCTCCAAGGGCGGCTGCACGAACTGCGGCGGCGCCCGCAGTGCGCGGAATGCGGTGACGAAGGGATCGTCGCCGCGCGGACGGCCGAGCCGGTCGTGCTGCGGGAGGCCAAGAAGGCGACGTCGGGTGGAGGCGGGCACCGGACGCTCACCCCGGTCGAGGTGCTCGACCGCTACGGCCACCTGGTCAGCCCGGTCACCGGCATCGTCAAGGAGATCGCCCGCGACCCGAGGGCGCCGGCGTTCGTGAACGCGTACCGCTCGGGGCTGAACGTCGCGCGCCGCGTGCGCGGCGAGGCCGGGCTCCAGGCGGGGTTGCGCGGGGACAACGGCGGCAAGGGCGCGAGCCCGCTCGACGCCGAGGTCGGCGCGCTGTGCGAGGCGATCGAACGGTTCTCGGCCAACTACCAGGGCGACGAACTGCGGATCCGCGGCACCTTCCGCGCGCTCGGCGAGGACGCGGTCCACCCGAACTCGTGCATGCTCTTCGACGAGCGCCAGTACGACGGCCGGGACGAATGGAACGCCAGGCACGCGAACTTCCAGCACGTCCCCGAACGGTTCGACGACGAGGCCGAAGTCGACTGGACGCCGCTGTGGTCGCTGTCGCAGCAGCGCCGGAAGCTGATGCCGACGGCGTACCTCTACTACGGGGTGCCGCCGGAGTGCGGGATCAAGGGCATGCGCGCGGACTCCAACGGTTGCGCGGCCGGAAGCAGCATCGAGGACGCCGTCCTGCAAGGGCTGCTCGAACTCGTCGAACGCGACGCCGTCGCGATGTGGTGGTACAACCGGCTTCCCGTGCCCGGCGTCGACATCGCTTCGTTCGACGACCCGTGGGCCGAGGAGATGGTCGGGCAGTACGCGCGAGCCGGCCGGGAGCTGTGGGTCCTCGACCTGACCGCGGATCTCGGTGTCCCGGTCATGGTCGCGCTGTCCAGGAGTATCGCCGGGCCGCGCGAGAACGTCATGATGGGTTTCGGCGCCCACCTGGATCCCAGGACGGCGCTGCGGAGGGCGGTCAGCGAGCTCAACCAGATGATCCCGGCGGTGCTCGCGAACGACGTCGAACTCGACGATCCCGACGCGGCGCAGTGGCTCCGGCACGCCACGGTCGCGAACCAGCCGTATCTGCTGCCGGCGCCCGGACGCTCGGCGAAACGGGCCGCGGACTTCAAGTTCGTCCGGCGGCCCGACGTACGGGACGACGTGGAGTGCTTGGTACGCAAGCTTTCCGCGTTGGGAATGGAGACGCTCGTGCTGGATCAGACCAGGCCCGACATCGATCTTCCGGTGGTCAGGGTGGTCGTTCCGGGGCTGCGTCCGTTCTGGAGCCGCTTCGCCCCGGGGCGGCTGTTCGACGTGCCGGTGCGACTGGGCAGGCTCGCCGAACCGACTCCGTACGACCGGCTGAACCCCTTCCCCATGTTCTTGTAGATCCGGCTGGAGCACCCCTTGACGACTGATCCCCCCGGCGGTGTGGCCGAGATGATCCCCTTGTGGTCGCTCACCGACGACAGTCTTGTCGAAATCGGTGAGGACGGCTCACTGGTGGTCGTCACGCGCTGGGGGGAGTACGACTTCGATCGTGCGGAGCCGTTGGTCCGGGAGTCGTTGCGGCGGATGGCTTTGGGGCCGATCTCGCTGGCGAACGTGACGTCGTCGTGGGAGCCGGTCGAGCGCGAGCCCGATCTCGAAGGCGAGCTGAGCTGGACGGCCGAGGGGGCCGACGCGCTGCGGCGGGCGCTCAAGGAACTCGGCGGTTCCGTGGTGCACTCGCTCGGTCTCGCCGACGGCAGGGGACCTTTGCTGTCGGCGATCCCGGTGGCGCTCGCCCCGGTGTTCGTCCCGGTGGAGATCCCGCCTGCCCGCCCGATTCGGTTGTCCCGCTTCAGTTCCCTGCGTTCCGACGCCTACGGGATGGGGCTGGAGTCGCCGTCCGCGCGCTACCGTGTCGTGCTGTACCAACCGTGGGCCGTGCACGTCGCGGCGACGCTGGCGACGGCCAAGTCGGTCGGGGAGATCGTGACCACCACGGGAATCGGACCCGGCGTGGTCGGCGCGATCGTGTCCTATCTCGTCGCCGCGGGCGTCGTCCAGGTCGCCGGGGAGCACGGCCGGTTCGCTGAGGACGACGACCCCGAACTGAGCCTGTGGTCCCCGGACGAACTGCTGTTCCACACCACGAGCCGCACCTGGCGGCCGGGTGGGCCCGCCGACCTGCCGGGGATCGGGAAACCGCCGGTGGTCAAGGCTTCCACCGGCGAGGGACCGGTCTACGCGCTCTACCGGCCGGACCTGGCCGACCGCGCGGCGACCGATCCGACGCTGACGACCTTGCTGGAGAAGGACCACATCTGCCCCGAGTTCACCGAGGGCGTGCTGTCCGCCGAGCAGATCGGCGAGTTCCTCTTCCGCGGCGCGCGGATCCGGTCGATCGGGCCCGCGTATCTCCCGAACGGTCCCGCGCACAGCGCGTCGCAGCGGCCGTATTTCAGCGTGGCCTGCCTGTACGAGCTGGAGCTGTACGTCTCGGTGAACCGCTGTTCGGGGCTGGAACGCGGGATCTACCATTACGATCCGCTCGAACACCGGCTCAGCCTGGTCAACGACGACGAGTCCGATCTGGACGCGATGCTCGACATGGCGATGATCGGCGGCGGGAATCACCGGCGGCCGTCGGCGCTGATCACGGTGACCACGCGGATGCCTCGGATGGCGTCGGTGCTCGGTGGCGGCGCGTACGCCACGACGCTGGCGCACGTCGGCGCTTTGCAGCAGACGCTCTACCTCGTCGCTCGCGCGATGGGGCTGGCCGCGCACGCCGTCCCGGTCGACGCCGGTGACCGCGTGGACCGCGCGCTGAAGCTCGAATGGCCTGCCGAGGTCGGCGTCGGGGAATGCGTGCTGGACCTGCCCGCGTGACCGAAGACGGATCTCTCGTGCTTACAGGCGGAACTCGCGTGCTTGAGGGCGGATCTCGCGAGTTCCGTCTCTGATCACGCGAGTTCCGCCTTCAAGCACGCGAGTTCCGTGTTCCGTCACGCGAGTTCGGGGTTCGTCACCCGGTCGCGCCCGTGCTGTCCGGCGTCGGGCTCGACCTGTCCGCGTGATCGAACACCGCACTCGCGTGTTCGAAGACCGATCTCGCGTGATCGAAGGCGGAACTCACGAGAACGGTTTCTCCGTTCGTGCCACCGGTTCGACCGTTTGCCGATCGCGCAGAACCGGATAACCCCTGGGCAGGCCCCATCTCGATCGCGTGTCGAGTGCTCCGAAATCGATGACGCGTTTGCTGGCGTACAGAGGAAAAGCGACAGCGAATCCGAGGTTGGTCTGATGCAGCTACGAACAGTCGCCACGGCGGCGAACGAGAAAGGCCTCATCGAATCCGGTCGGCTCCCCGAGCCGGCGTCCCCCCTGCAACCCGCGGTCCTACAGGCCATCTCATCGATGCACGCGAGGTACTTCGACCCGATCACCTTGGGCGACCTGGCGTCGGAGGTCTTCGTCAGCCCGTTCCACTTCTCGCGGATCTTCACCAAGGCGACCGGCGTGACCCCCGGCCGGTATCTCACCGCGATCCGGCTCTTCGAGGCGAAACGACTGCTGCTGACGACGTCGCTGACGGTGTCGGACATCGTGTGCAGCGTGGGCTACAGCAGTGTCGGCACGTTCACCAGCCGCTTCACCCGCGCCGTCGGGATGACCCCGACCCAGTACCGCGACCCCGAGGTCGGCGAACTGCTCGTCGCGCTGGCCCCCCACTTCCAGCGGCTGCCGACACTGGAAGCCCTGCACAGCGCCGGAATGGGTTGCGCGACGATGCGCAGCGGCACCGGCACGATCAGCGTCCGGGTCGAGACCCCGCGCGGGGCGGGCCCGGCGAGTGTCCTCATCGGACTGTTCGCCGAGTCGATCCCGCAGTGCGGCCCGGTCGCGTTCGGCGGCAGGGCGAACGTCCTTTCGGCCGACATCGAGATCCAGAACGTCCCCGAGGGCCGGTGGACCGTCATCGCGGTCGCCGAGCACGCCGCCGGGACCGCGGCCTCCTCCTTCTCCGTGGGCACCCTGCCCGGCCGTGTCGACATCACCAGGTACGGCCGGGTCCATCTGCGGATGCCGATGCGCACGCCGCGGCCGACCGACGCGCCGATGGCGATCACCCTCGCCGGCGGCCCGACCTCCACCGGCAACCGGACGACCATGCCCGCTCCCGACTATCTCCGTGCGGTGGCCTGACCAAAGGTTATTCCCGCGTTCTCCCGATCACGCAAGCCGGGAGAACCGCGGGCGCAACCGTGGAGTAGCTGCCCCATCGTCACGCATGTGAGCCTTTAACCAGTCCGCAGAATTCGAATCCACCCGTTAGGGGGAGAGTGCGTTGGGCAATGGTTGGCGCACGATCAGGCGTCGCATGATCACTCCGGACGTCTCCGAGACGTCGCTGGACAAGCGCGGTTTCCACAAGAAGAGCCCAGCCGCTCAAGAATTGCTGGAGACCGTCGGCGAGAAATTCCTGCTCGGCTACGCTCACGCGGTCGAAGCGCGTTCCGTCGATCAGGCGGAAGAATGGCTGGAACGTATTCCGGTGAAATACCGCGGCTTCGCCTACGAAGGCGCCGGAATGGGTTACGGAATGCTCGACGGCCTGCCTGGTGGAGGCCGTGGGCACATCGCGGACTTTCTCGCCGGTCCCGGTGAGAAGCACGACTACATCATCTACGTCGGTGTCGGCTGGGCGATGGCGCGGCTGCCGCGCTTCCGCTGGCCGTCCGCCGAGGACTTCGACCCGTTGCTGCGCTGGCTGGTGCTCGACGGGTACGGGTTCCACCAGGCGTACTTCAAGACGGCCAAGTACGTCGACGGCCAGTTCCAGGACACGGACTTCAACTGGCCGCCCGGGAACAACGGGTACTCGCTGCGCGCGATCGACCAGGGCATCGGCCGGGCACTGTGGTTCATCTGCGGCACCGACGTCGATCTCGTCGCCGACACGGTCGCGCGTTTCCCCGAGCACCGCCACGGTGACCTCTACGCCGGGATCGGGCTCGCCTCGACCTACGCGTGCGGTGTCACCTCCGACGAACTGCTGAAGCTGGCCGAGTTCGCCGGTGAACACCGGGGAAATCTGGCCCAGGGCAGTGCTTTCGCCGCCGAAGCCCGCGTTCGCGCCGGGCTGCTGATCCCCGAGACGGAGGTCGCCACGCAGGCGATCTGCGGGCTGCCGGCCGAGCGCGCCGCGGCCATCACGCAGGAGGTCCGACCGGCCGTGGTGGTCGACGGCGAACTCCCGCATTTCGAAACCTGGCGACAGCGCATCGCCACCGAGGTACTCACTTCTGGAGGTGCAGGTAAATGACCGCGACCTTGGGCTGGCTCCGCAA
This sequence comes from Amycolatopsis thailandensis, assembly GCF_042723255.1. Taxonomy (NCBI): domain Bacteria; kingdom Bacillati; phylum Actinomycetota; class Actinomycetes; order Pseudonocardiales; family Pseudonocardiaceae; genus Amycolatopsis; species Amycolatopsis thailandensis. The sequence continues at coordinate 69,021 of NZ_JBHXJK010000027.1, read as the reverse complement.
GCAGCTTGCGGGCATCGTGGCGCTGTTGCTGATGGCGGGACTGTTCGTGGTGGCGCAGCTGCCCACGGTCTCGACCGCCGAGGCGGACACCATGGCCTCGAAGTACGCGTTCGAACCCCTGACGATCGCCTTGCCGGAAGCGGCGAAGAGCCAGTCGATCCGCACGGTGAACAAGGAGTACGAGCACATCCGTGCCTGGATCTCCTCGGTGGGCGCCGCGATCGCGGTCAACGACCTCGACGGCGACAAGCTCGCGAACGACCTGTGCTTCGTGGACCCGCGCAGCGACCAGGTGGTCGTCACCCCGACGCCGGGCAAGGGCGGCGACCGGTACAAGCCGTTCGCGCTCGACGCGGCACCGCTGCCGATGGGCAAGTACATCGCGCCCATGGGCTGCGTGCCGGGCGACTTCAACGAGGACGGCCGGGTCGACCTGCTGGCCTACTACTGGGGTCGCACCCCGATCCTGTTCCTCGCCAAGCCGGGCGCAGCGAAGCTGGAGCCCTCGGCCTACGAGCCGGTGGAACTGGTGTCGGGCAACAACTCCAAGAACGGCGAGTATGCCGGTCCACTGTGGAACACCAACGCCGCGACGGTCGGTGACTTCGACGGCGACGGTCACCAGGACATCTTCATCGGCAACTACTTCCCCGACAGCGCGGTGCTCGACGACCGGGTCGAGGGCGGGGTCGAGATGAACAAATCGATGTCGCACGCCGACAACGCCGGTGGCAAGTACATCTTCCGGTTCACCGGTGCCACCCAGGGTGCCAAGCCGACGGCCACGTTCGTCTGCGACGACCAGGCCATCCCGGCCGACGCCCGCGGCGGCTGGTCGCTCGCGGCGAGCGCCACCGACGTCGACGGCGACAACCTGCCGGAGCTCTACATCGGCAACGACTTCGGGCACGACCGCCTGCTGTACAACAAGTCCCGCCCCGGTCACGTCGAATTCGCCGAGGTGAAGGGCATTCGCGGGCCCAACGAGCCGAAGTCGAAGGTGCTCGGCAACGACTCCTTCAAGGGCATGGGCGTCGACTTCGCCGACCTCGACCACGACGGTCTCTACGACCTGTACGTCAGCAACATCACGACGTCCTGGGGTATCGAGGAAAGCCACTTCCAGTTCATGAACACCGCCAAGGACACCGCGGACCTGCGCGGCCGTCTCCAGGGCGGCGAGGCACCGTGGGTGGACCGCAGCGCACAGGCCGGCACCGCGTGGTCCGGCTGGGGCTGGGACGTCAAGATCGCCGACTACAACAACAGCGGCGAATCGGTGATCACCCAGGCGACCGGCTTCGTCAAGGGCGACGTCAACCGCTGGCCGCAGCTGCAGGAACTGGCGACGTCCAACGACGAACTGCTGAAGCACCCCACCTTCTGGCCGAACATGCGGGCCGGTGACGACGTCGGTGGCGACCACACCCTGCACTTCTGGGCCAAGAGCGCCGACGGCCGCTACACCGACCTGGCCCCGCGTCTGGGTCTCGCTGTCCCGGTGCCCACCCGCGGCATCGCCACCGGTGACGCCGACGGTGACGGCAAGCTCGACTTCGCCGTGGCCCGCCAGTGGGAGCAGCCGATCTTCTACCACAACGTCAGCCCCGACTCCGGTTCGTACCTGAACCTGAAGCTGGTGCACGACAAGGCGACGTCCGACGGTCCGCTCAAGGCCGCGGGTACCGCCGCGATCGGCGCCCAGGTCACTGTCGTCACCCCCGACGGCAAGAAGTACATGGACCGCGTCGACGGCGGCAGCGGGCACTCCGGCAAGCGCAGCCACGAGATCCAGATCGGGCTCGGCAAGGTCACCGGGCCGGTGAAGGTGTGCCTCCAGTGGCGCGACCTGACCGGGCAGATCCGCACGCAGGAAGTCCAGCTGACCCCGGGCAACCACACGTTCCAGCTCGGCGCTCAGGCTAAGGAGAAGTGACCCGTCATGGCTGAGCAGACACTAACGGCACCGAAGAGCAACAAGACGATCACGGCCCTTCGCCGGTTCGCGATCTCGATCACCATCTTCAACATCATCGGCTACACCGTGCTCGGTTTCGAGCAGCCCTACACCTATCCGTTCATCGCGCTGGCGACGGCGTACACCACCGAGATCCTGCTGGAGATCATCGGGGCTCGCGTCCAGGGCCGTCCGGTCCGGTTCCGGGGCAACGGTTTCAAGGGACTGGTGGAGTTCCTCTTCCCGGCGCACATCACCGGTCTCGCGCTCAACATGCTGACCTACGTCAACGACCAGGTACTGGTCATGATGTTCGGCGTCGTGGTCGCCGTCGGCGCCAAGTGGGTCCTCCAGGCCCCGGTGCGGGGACGGCTCCGCCACTACATGAACCCGTCGAACTTCGGCATCACGATCATCCTGCTGGTGTTCCCCTGGGCGAGCATCGCGCCGCCGTACCACTTCACCGAGCAGGTCGACTCGTGGGTCGGCTGGCTGATCGTCGGCATCATCATGATCTCGGGCACCGTGCTCAACGCGATGCTGACCCAGCGGATGTGGCTGATCGGCGCCTGGCTGATCACCTTCGCGCTCCAGGCGATCATCCGTGGCCTGGTGTTCGACACCGCGATCCCGGGCGCGCTCGGGATGATGACCGGCGTGGCGTTCGTGCTCTACACGAACTACATGGTCACCGACCCGGGCACGACCCCGTCGAAGCCCGCGTCGCAGGTGCTGTTCGGTTCGGGAGTGGCGCTGGCGTACGGGTTCTTCATGATCGTGCACGTCGCCTACGGCCTGTTCCTGGCGACCGCGCTGGTCTGCCTCATCCGCGGGATGTTCCTGTGGGGCCTGCACTTCTCCAAGAAGGCCACCGAGAAGTGGGAGGCCGAGCAGGCGAAGTCGGCCGAGGTCACGAGCCTGCCCAAGCCGGCCGACAAGCCGGAGACCGAAGAAACCGGGGCCGTGGCGGCATGACCACCGGTGCGGAAACCACCCGGGGGGCGCGTCTCGCGCCCCCCGGGCCGCCGCGCCGGGCGACCTTCGGTCTGCTGAAGAAGCTTTTCACCGACCGGCTGGCGCTCATGTCGGATTCGGCGGAGGCGCACGGGGACGTCGTCCGGATCGCGATCGGTCCCAAGACGATGTACCTGGTGAACCACCCCGAGCTGGCGAAACACGTGCTCGCGGACAACGCGGCCAACTACCACAAGGGAATCGGCCTCCAGGAGGCGCGGCGGGCGCTCGGCGACGGGCTGCTCACCAGCGACGGCGACGTCTGGAAGAAACAGCGCCGGACCATCCAGCCGGTGTTCCAGCCCAAGCGGATCGCGCGGCAGGCCTCGATCGTCGCGAACGAGGTCGAAGGCCTCGTGAAACGCTTGCGGGACACCGAGGGGCCGGTGGAGATCCTGCACGAGATGACTGGGCTGACGCTCGGCGTGCTCGGCAAGACGTTGCTCGACGCCGACCTCGCCGGGTTCACGTCGCTGGGTCATTCGTTCGAAGCCGTGCAGGACCAGGCGATGTTCGAAGCGGTGACGCTGAGCATGGTCCCGGAGTGGGCGCCGCTGAAGAAACAGCTGCGGTTCCGCGAGTCGCGGGCCGACCTCCGGCGGATCGCCGACGAGCTCGTCGAGCAGCGGCTGGCGAATCCGGTGGAGAACGGTGAGGACGTGCTCTCGCGGCTCATCGCGACCGACGGGACCCGCGAGCAGATGCGGGACGAGCTGATCACCCTGTTGCTGGCCGGGCACGAGACGACGGCGAGCACCCTGGGCTGGGCGTTCCACCTGCTCGACGAGCATCCCGACGTCGCGGCGAAACTGCGTGCCGAGGCCGATTCGGTACTGGGCGACCAGCTGCCGACGCACGACGACCTGCACCGGCTGCCGTACACGGCGCGGGTCGTCGAAGAGGTCATGCGGCTGTATCCGCCGGTGTGGCTGCTGCCGCGGGTGGCGCAGGCCGACGACGAGATCGGCGGCTACCACATCCCCGCCGGATCCGACGTAGTCGTCGTGCCCTACACGCTGCACCGGCATCCGGCGTTCTGGCCGGAGCCGGAGAAATTCGACCCGGACCGGTTCGACCCGGACCGGCCGAGCGGGCGGCCGCGGTACGCCTACATCCCGTTCGGCGCCGGGCCGCGGTTCTGCATCGGCAACAGCCTCGGCGTGATGGAGGCCGTTTTCGTGCTGACGATGGTCCTGCGGGACCTCGAACTCAGGAAGCCCCCGGGCTACGACGTGGTTCCCGAGGCGATGCTCTCGCTGCGGGTGCGCGGCGGGCTGCCGATGACCGTGCACACCAGGAACAGGAGGTAGGTTCCGTGGATTCGGACGAACAGGTCAAGGTGTCCACTTTGGAGGCCTACGCGGACACGATCGTGCCGGGGGAGAAGCGGTCCCCCGACGACCACGCGATCGCCGGCGCCTCGCCGGGGCCGGGCGCCGTCGTGGCGGGCGCGCTCGAACTGCTGCACACCGAGGCGACCGGGGTGACCGTCGGGCTGCCGTATCTGGCGCAGTCCCTCAACGATCACGCGAAGGTCTACGCCAAGGAACACGACCTCACGCTGGACGAGTCGCTGCCGTCGTTCGTGGCGCTGTCCTTCGCGGACAGGACGGCGCTCGTGCGGTCGCTGACCGCGCCAGGACATCCGGAGAAGGACGGCTGGGTCAGCCTCGCCTTGTTCTGCAACATGTCCTTCGACAGCGCGGCGCACAAGCACACCGCCGAAGCCATCGCCGAAGGCCACCCCGGTCTGCTGGCGATGGGCTACACCGCGCCGGACGAGGACGGCCTGTGGCGGTTCCCGAAGTTCTCCTACCGCCGCGAGCTCGCGCAACTCCACCCTGACACCACGCCTTCCGGGAGCCCCGCATGACTGCCTACGACAAGACCGACGTCGTCATCGTCGGCAGCGGGTTCGGCGGTTCGATCCCGGCCTATCACCTGGCGGCGGGCGGCGCGAAGGTCACCGTGCTGGAACGCGGTCCGTGGCTGGAGACGAAGGACTTCGAGCACGACTACCTGCTCGGTTCGTCCTACACCAGGGCGTTCGACTTCGTCGTCGGCGACGGCATGAGCGTGCTCGGCGGCAACTGCGTCGGCGGCGGCAGCGTGGTGTACTTCGCCGCGATGCCGCGCGCGCCGAAGTTCGTCTTCGAACGCCACGGCAGCATCGGCCGTCGCATGTGGCCCTCCGCGATCACGCGGGACTCGCTGGAGCCTTGGTACGACCGGGTCTCGGATTCGCTTCCGGTGTCCAAACAGGACTGGAACGACGTCTCGTACGCCGGTGGCCTGTGGGCGGCGTTCTGCAACCACTCCGGCCGGACCGCCAACCCGGCGCCGGTCGCGGTGGACAACGACCGGTGCGTGAACTGCAACTTCATGATGGCGGGCTGCCGGTTCGACGCGAAACGCTCGCTGCTGACCAACTACCTGCCCGCCGCGCTCGCGCACGGCGCGAAGATCCGCCCGCTGCACGAGGTCCAGCGGATCGAGCGTATCGACGACGGCGACTACCGCGTGCATTTCAACGTCGTCGACGATGTCGACTACCGGGTGCACTCGGGCAGCGGGACGATCGACGCGAAGATCGTCATCATCGCCGCCGGCGCCGGCGCGACCCCGGTGATCCTGCAGCGTTCGGAGTCGGCGCTGGGCGAGATGCCGCACGCGGTCGGCCGGTACTTCTCGGGCAACGGCGAGCGGCTCAACACCGCGATCATCGACGAGGACCGGGTCCGCGAGGTGCTCGGCCTGTCGCGTGAGGACGGCAAGGTCTACGAGGCCAACCACATCGGCAAGGGCCCGACCGTGGCGAACTGGGACAAGCTCGACGGATCGCTGCCGGAGTACGAGCGGTACTCGCTGGAGCAGCTGTACTTCCCGCCCGGGCTCGGCACGATCCTCGCGCAGGTGCCCGACGGCGACGACCCTCGCTGGTTCGGGGCGCAGAAGAAGGAGATCCTCAAGAAGTGGGCCTCCTGGCTGACCATCTTCCTGATGACCGAGGACGACAACGAGGGCGTCTTCGGCACGCCGCCGCCCACCGGCAACGCCTACCGCATCTCGCAGCAGATGCTCGGCCGCGGCCCGCTGAAGTACGACCCGACGCCGAACACCCTGCACGGCTGGTCGCTGGCCGACGCGGAGTGCAAGGAGATCCTGGAGAAGGACGGCCTGGCGAAGGTGGCGCCGTGGACCAACGACGTCGTCGGCGCGTACACCGTGCACCCGCTGGCGTCGTGCCGGATCGGTGACGACCCGGAGACCTCGGCGCTGCACCCGAACCACGAACTCCGCAACCACCCCGGGATCTTCGTGACCGACAGCGCTTCCGTGCCGGGCGCGCTGACGGTGAACCCGGCGATGACGATCGCGGCGCTGGCCGAACGGTCGATCCCGGGGATCGTGCGGGCGCTGCAGGCGCGCGGTGTCGACGTCACCTACGGCGCCCCGGCGCCGGACGGCTCCATCACCGGGCGACGGGCGGTCAGCAAGCTTTCGCTCGTCGCCGGGAGCTGATCATGGCCCCCAGGGTGATGCGGTTCGCGCTGCGGCGGGTGCTGCGCGAAGTCCGGCACGTCCGGCCGGTTCCTTACGGCCGGGCGACCGGGCTCGTGCGCGACGTCTACCGTCAGCTGGAACGGGACTTCGGCATGCTCGCCCCGCCGGTGGCCCTGCATTCGCCGTCCCCGCCGGTACTCGCGGCGAGCTGGGCGATGCTGCGGGAATCGCTGGTGGCGGCGGGGGAGACGAGCCGGGCGGAGCGGGAGATCGTCGCGACCCTGGTGTCGCAGGCGAATTCGTGCCCCTACTGTGTCGAGGTCCACGGGATGGCGCTGGAGTCGCTCGGGCGTTCCTCGGAGGCTTCGGCGATCGCGGCGGGCCGGACCGTTCCGGATCCGCTGGCCGGTGAGCTGTCGGCGGCGGCCCGGACGGAGCTGACGGCGGTCGCGTTCGCCTTCCACTACCTGAACCGGGTGGTGAGCGTGTTCCTCGGACCGTCGCCGTTGCCCTCGAACGTGCCGGATTCCGCGCGGGCGAAGGCGAAGGCGGTCTTGGGACGGTTCCTGCGGCCCGTACCGGGAGCCGAGCCCGGCGAGTCGTCGAACCTGCTGCCGGCGGGCTCGCGGGACTTCTCCTGGGCGGCCGGGAACCCGTTCGTCGAGGACGCCTTCTCGCGGGCTTCCGCGGCGTTCGATTCGCTGGCGGTTTCTTCGGCCGTGCGGGATGTCGTGACGCGGGAACTGTCCACATGGGACGGCTCCCCGCCGGGCTTGAGCCGATCCTGGGCCGCCGCGGCCGGTGATCCCGCCGTGCGCTTGGCCTTGGTGGTCGCGAAAGCGCCCTACCAGGTCGACGACGCCTTGGTCGCGGCGGCGGGGCTGGACGATCGAGAACTGGTCGAGCTGGTGGGGTGGGCGAGTTTCGCCGCCGCCGCTCACTGCGTCTCGTTGGCCCCTGCCCGCAATTAGTCCTCTGAATGCGGCGGCCCCGGTCGCCATGAAAGGTCCTTTCCTTGCGAAATTCACAAGGAAAGGACCTTTCATGGCGGTTCGGCCCGCCTTCAACAACATGAGAGAAGACCGCCAGCCCGGCTCAGGGTCATGCTTGACCGGACTGCAGATGCGGACGGCGTCGTACTCCTGGAGACAGAGCCCCGGCGCCGAGACCGGATTCCGTGACTTGAGTGGTTGAGAGCTAGGGGAGTGCGGTGGCATGAGCGTTGAGCGGATTTCGATTGTCGGTATCGGTCTCCGATACCCGGACGCCGGTTCCCCGGACGAACTGTGGGAAAACGTCCTCTCCGGTCGTCGGGCGTTCCGGAGGCTTCCCGACGAGCGGATGAACCGCGAGGACTACTACTCGCCCGACCCCAAGGCGCCGGACCGTTTCTACGCCCAGAAGGCCGCGGTCCTCCGCGACTACGAGTTCGACCGGATCAAGTACAAGGTCGCGGGCAGCACGTTCCGGTCGACCGACACCACGCACTGGCTCGCCCTCGACGTCGCCGCGCAGGCTTTGGCGGACGCGGGTTTCCCCGAGGGTGAAGGGCTGCCGCGGCCCGCCACCGGCGTGGTCATCGGCAACAGCCTCACCGGAGAGTTCTCGCGCGCCAACATCATGAGGCTGCGCTGGCCGTACGTCCGCCGCACGGTCGCGGCGGCGCTCGCCGAACGCGGCTGGGCCGAGAGCGACACCGCCGAGTTCCTCCACGACCTCGAAGCGCAGTACAAGGCGCCGTTCCCCGAGATCAACGAGGACACCCTCGCGGGCGGCCTGGCGAACACGATCGCCGGCCGCGTCTGCAACTTCTTCGACTTCGGCGGCGGCGGGTTCACTGTGGACGGTGCCTGCTCGTCGTCGCTGCTTTCCGTGGTCACCGCGGCGAACGCGCTTTCCGAGGGTGACCTCGACGTCGCCATCGCGGGCGGTGTCGACTTGTCGATCGACCCGTTCGAGGTGATCGGCTTCGCCAAGACCGGCGCGCTCGCCAAGCGCGAGATGAAGGTCTACGACGCCGATTCCAACGGCTTCTGGCCCGGCGAGGGTTCCGGCATGCTCGTGCTGATGCGCGAGGAGGACGCGATCGCGCAGGGCAAGCGGATCTACGCCTCCATCGGCGGCTGGGGTGTCTCTTCCGACGGCAAGGGCGGCATCACGCGGCCCGAGGCGTCGGGGCACCGCCTCGCGCTCAAGCGGGCGTACGAAAAGGCCGGATACGGCGTCGAGACCGTCTCCTACTTCGAAGGCCACGGCACCGGGACCGCGCTGGGCGACGCCACCGAGATCGAGGCGCTCTCCACCGCCCGCCGCGACGCCGACCCGCTCGCCGACCGTGCCGCGCTGAGCACGATCAAGGGCAACATCGGCCACACCAAGGCCGCGGCCGGGGTCGCCGGGCTGATCAAGGCCACCCTCGCCGTCTACCACCAGGTCATCCCGCCCGCGACCGGTCACTACGAACCGCACGAGTCGCTGGTCGGCGACTCCGCGCGGATGTACGTCCCGGCCGAGGCCGGCCTGTGGCCCGTGGACCACCCCGTTCGCGCGGGTGTCTCCGCGATGGGCTTCGGCGGCATCAACTCGCACGTCACCGTCACCGAAGCGCCGGGAGCGGCCCGGCGCAAGGAACTCGACGAGAAGACCCGGGCGCTCGTCGCCGGACGCCAGGACAGCGAGCTGCTGCTCCTCGACGCCGACGACGCCGCGTCGCTGCGCGGCCAGGTGACCGGGTTGCTGGAGGTCGTGCCGAAGCTTTCGTTCGCGGAGCTCGCGGACCTCGCCGGGACGCTTTCCGCCGAACTGTCCGGGAAACCGGTCCGCGCGGCGATCGTCGCGACCAGCCCGGAGGACGCCGAGCGCAAGCTGGCCAAACTCCTCGACCTCCTCGGCGAGGGCGAGCCGGAAGTCTTCTCGGCCAGTGAAGGCATCTTCGCGAGCTCGCGCTCGAAGGATCCGAAGATCGGATTCCTGTTCCCCGGGCAGGGTTCCGGACAGGGCACGGTCGGCGCGGTGCGCAAACGCTTCGCCCACGCCGACGACATCTACCGCGCCGCGGGCCTGTCCACCGGCGCCGACCAGGTCGCCACCGACGTCGCGCAGCCGCGCATCGTCACCGGTTCGCTCGCGGGGCTGCGTGTCCTCAAGAGCCTCGGCATCGAGGCGGGGACGGCCGCCGGGCACAGCCTCGGTGAGCTCACCGCGCTGCACTGGGGTGGCGCGCTCACCGAACGCGAAGTCCTCAAACTGGCCAAGATCCGCGGCAAGGTGATGGCGGGAGCCAGCGACGGAAACGGCGCCATGGCGGGGATCGCGGCCACGCCGGGAGTCACGGAGCGGCTCGCCGAGGGCGAAGAGGTCGTCATCGCGGGCTACAACGCGCCCGAGCAGACCGTCCTTTCCGGACCGGCGGAGGCGATCGACCGGGTCGTCGCCCGGGCCCGCGCGGAGGGCTTCACCGCCACCCGCATCAACGTCTCGCACGCCTTCCACTCACCCGCGGTCGTCCCGGCCGCCGAGGCGATGACCGAGGAACTCACCGCGTTCGACTTCGCCCGGCTCGACCGGCCCGTCGTGTCCACGGTGACCGGTGACGTCCTGCACGCCGCCGAGGACCTGCGCGATCTGCTGCGCGACCAGGTCGTCCTGCCGGTGCGTTTCCGTGAGGCGGCCGCGAAGGTCGCCGAGCGCAGCGACCTGGTGATCGAGGTCGGCCCCGGCCGCGTGCTCACCGGGCTGTTCGGGGAGATCGCGCCCGGCACGCCGGTGCTCGCGATCGACACCGACAGCCCGACACTGGCTTCGGTGCTGAAGGTCGCCGGTGCCGCGTTCGCGTTCGGTGTCGCGCTGGAGACCTCCGCGTTGTTCGCCGGCCGGGTCGTGCGGGCCCTGCCGGTGGACGGCGAGTTCTCCTTCCTCGCGAGCCCGTGCGAGGCCGCGCCGTCGATCGGCGCCGAACTGGCCCGCGACCGTGTCGCCGACTCCGCCGAGGCCACGGCGGGCGAAGCCTCGGAGAACGGCGGCAGCAGCACCCTCGACCTGCTGCGCAAGCTCGCCTCCGAGCGGGTCGAACTGCCGCTCGAAGCGGTCACCGCCGACACGCATCCGCTCGACGACCTGCACCTGTCGTCGATCACCGTCGGCCAGCTGGTCAACGACGTGACCCGCGCGCTCGGCCGTCCGGCGCTGGAGGGCATGCCGAACTTCGCGACGGTCTGTCTCGGCGAACTCGCCGAGATGATCGACGAACTCGCGCAGACCGCCAAACCCGCGGACAGCAACCAGGCCGAGGTCGCCGGCGTCGGACCGTGGGTCCGGCCGTTCGCGGTCGAATACGTCGTCGCGCCGAAGCCGGCGCCCGACCTCACGACCGGCGTCTCCACCGCCGAATGGACGGTGTTCGCCAAGGACGGTCATCCGCTGGCGGAGCCGCTGCGCGCGGCGCTGGCGGGAGCGGGGGTCGGCGACGGTGTCCTCCTGTGCCTGAACGAGGACAGCGACGCGGACGACGTCGGACTGTTCCTCGACGCGGGCCGCGCGGTGCTGGCCGCGCCCAACGGCACGCGGTTCGTCGTGGTTCAGCACGGACTCGGCGCTTCCGGCCTGGCGAAGACGCTGCGGCTGGAGGACCCGTCGGCGCGCACCACGATCGTCGATCTCGCCGACGTCAACCCGGTCGACCCCGAGGCCGTCGGCGCCGCGGTGTCCACAGTGGTCACCGAAGTCGCGGCCACCAACGACTTCAGCGAGGTCCGCTACGACTCCGCGGGTGTCCGTTCGGTCCCGAAGCTCGCCGCGCTCGCGCCTTCGGAGGCGGAGGGGACCCCGCTGGGCACCGACGACGTCCTGCTCGTCACCGGTGGCGGCAAGGGCATCACGGCGGAGAGCGCTTTGGCGCTGGCCAAGGACTCCGGCGCGAAACTGGCGCTGCTCGGCCGGAGCGACCCGGCCGACGACGCCGAACTGTCGGAGAACCTCGGGCGCATGGCGGCGGCGGGCATCACCTACCGCTACGAGCGCGCCGACGTCACCGACGGCAGGCAGATCGCGGACGCGATCGGCCGGGTCCAGGCCGAGTTCGGCCCGGTCACCGCGGTGCTGCACGGCGCGGGCCGCAACGAGCCCGCCGCGCTGTTCTCCTTGACCGAGGAGAGCTTCCGCAAGACCCTCGCGCCGAAGATCGGCGGTCTCAACGCCGTCCTCGACGCCGTCGACAAGGACAAGATCAAGCTGCTGGTCACCTTCGGCAGCATCATCGGACGGGCGGGCCTGCGCGGTGAGGCGCACTACGCCACGGCCAACGACTGGATGACCGAACTGACCGTGCGGTTCGGCCGCGAGCACCCCCAAGCCCGCGCCATCGCACTCGAATGGTCGGTCTGGTCCGGCACCGGGATGGGCGAAAAGCTCGGTGTCGTCAGCGCTTTGATGCGCGACGGCATCACCCCCATCCCGACCGAGGAGGGCATCGAGATCCTCCGCCAGGTCGTCGGCGATCCGGCCGCCCCGTCGGTACTGGTCGTCTGCGGCCGTACCGCGGGGCTGGCCACCCTGCCGGTGGAGAAGCGCGAACTGCCGCTGACCCGCTTCGTGGACCGCGCCGTGGTGCACTACCCGGGTGTCGAGCTGATCACCGAGGCCGATCTCTCCGCGGGCAGCGACCCGTATCTGGCCGATCACCTGCTCGACGGTCAGCTGCTGTTCCCGGCGGTGATCGGCATGGAGGCGATGACCCAGGTCGCCAAGGCCGCGCTGGCCGCGGAAACCCTGCCGGCGCCGGTGTTCTCCGACGTCGAGTTCCTGCGCCCGATCATCGTCTCGCCGGGCGGATCGACCACGATCCGGCTCGCCGCGCTGGCCAGGGACGCCGAAACGGTGGACGTGGTGCTGCGCAGCGGGGAGACCGGGTTCAGCGCCGATCACTTCCGCGCCCGGCTGCGGTTCTCGCGGCCGGATCCGCTCGGGGAGACGGTCGTCCGCGACGTCGCGCTGCCGCCGGTCCCGGTCGACCCGACGACCGAGCTGTACGGCACGGTTCTCTTCCAGGGCAAGCGGTTCCAGCGCGTCACCGGCTACCGGCGGGCCAGCGCCCGGCACGCGGTCGCGGAGATCGCGACCGGCGCCGAGGTCGACTGGTTCGCGCCGTTCCTCCCGCAGGAACAGCTGCTGGCCGACCCGGGCACCCGCGACGCGATGATGCACGCGATCCAGTGCTGCGTCCCGGACGCGACCCTGCTGCCGCAGGGGATCGAGCGGCTGTACCTGGCCGAGCCCGGCGAGCAGGACCCGGAGTACGTGCTCCTCGACGCCCGCGAGCGTTCGCAGGACGGCGACAGCTACGTCTACGACCTCGACGTCCGCAACCCGGACGGGAAGCTCGTCGAACGATGGGAAGGGCTGAAGCTGCGCGCGGTGCGCAAGCGTGACGGCGAAGGACCTTGGGTCCCGTCGATGCTCGGGTCCTATTTGGAGCGTTCCGTCGAACGGCTGCTCGGCTCGTCCCGCGCGATCGTCGTCGAACCGGATCCGGTGGGCGGCTCCGTGGAGACCACGCCGGAACGCCGGGCGCAGACGGCACTGGCCGCTGGTCGCGCCGTCGACACCCCGCTCGAGATCCGCTACCGCCCGGACGGGAAACCGGAAGCCGACGGCGTCGAGGTGAGCGCGTCGCACAGCGCCGACCTCACCCTGGCGATCACGGGCACCGGCCGGATCGCGTGCGACGTCGAGACGGCGATCGAACGGACGCCGGAGGACTGGGCGGGCTTGCTCGGCGAGGACCTCCTTTCGGTGGGCGAACTGCTCGCCGCGGACGCCCGCGAGCCGCTCTCGGTCGCGCACACCAGGGTCTGGAGCGCGCTGGAATGCGTGCGCAAGACCGGAGACATGACACAGGCGCTCACCGTGCACCGGGTCGACCCGGACGGCTGGGCGGTGCTTTCCCACGGCAGTGCCCGCATCGCCACCTGGGTGACGACCGTCAACGACCGGACCGATCCCGTCGTCTTCGCGGTGCTCCAGGGAGAGGAGAACTGACATGGCCGACTACTACGAGATCCTTCACACGGTCGGGTTCGAGGAGACCAACCTGGTCGGCAACGTCTACTACGTGAACTACGTGCGCTGGCAGGGCCGGTGCCGCGAGATGTTCCTGAAGGAGAAGGCGCCGGCGGTGCTCGAAGAGGTCCGCCACGACCTCAAGCTCTTCACGCTCAAGGTCGACTGCGAGTTCTACGCGGAGATCACCGCGTTCGACGAGCTGTCCATCCGGCTGCGGCTGGAGGAGCTGACCCAGACCCAGATCCAGTTCACCTTCGACTACGTCCACCTCACCGACGAGGGCGAGCGGCTGGTCGCCCGCGGGCGGCAGCGGATCGCGTGCATGCGCGGTCCGAACACGGCGACGGTGCCCAGCCGGGTGCCCGAGCAGCTGCGTGAGGCGCTGGCCCCGTACACGGTCGATCGCAAGGGAGAGTGACGTGGGCACTGAGGACGAGCCCAAGCGGCCGGTGCTGAAACGCCTGCCGACACCCGCGACGCGGCGCCGGTTGTCCGCGCAGGCCGGGTTGCGGGAGGTGATGGGCCAGTTCGCCACCGGGGTCACGGTGCTGACCGCCGGGGGTGAACGGGCCCACGGGATGACCGCCAACGCCGTCACCTCCGTGTCGCTGGAACCGCCGATGGTGCTGTGCTGCGTTTCCCGTGCGGCCAGAATGCACGAAGCGATCGTGACGGCCGGCTCGTACGCGGTAACGGTCCTGGCTTCGGACCAGAAGGATCTGGCGAAGTACTTCGCGGACTGGCGCCGTCCGGCCGGGTTCGCGCAGTTCGACTCGGTCGACTGGACGGCGGGGCCACAGACCGGCGCCCCGCTGCTCGACGGCGCGCTGGCCTGGCTGGAATGCGAGCTGGCGGAGGTCTACGAGGGCGGTGACCACTCGATCTTCCTCGGAAAGGTGGTCGCCTCCAGCCGCGGCACGGCGCAGGACTCGCTGGTCTTCTACAGCGGCGGCTACCACCAGATCGACGGCCGGGTACGGGCATCGGCCTAACAGGGAGAGGAACTGTCATGACCATCAACGAATCCGCCACGCCCGCCCCGGCTCTCTCGCCGGAGCGGCCGCCGGTGGTCACCACGATGCCTCGGCTCGGGCGGGGGGTGTGCTGGCGCGACATCGTGCGCGAGATCGAACTCGACGAGCTCGAGCGTGAGGCCCGGATGAAGGAGGCGGCGTGACCCTCCAGGGCGATCCGGGCGCTCAGCGCACGGAGGACTCCGAGGTGGTGCCGCTGCCGGAAGACCGGCTGCGGCGCCCCCGGCCCCCGAGGACGACCGACGGGCAGGTGATCCCGCTCGCCCGCGGCGCCGAACCGGTGCACCCGCCGGAGCCGACGATGCCGTTGCTGCGCACACAGCGCGACGAACTGCGCGATCACATCGTCGACGGACGGCTCGACGGGGTCCGGCGGCAGCACTCGCTCGGCAAGCACACCGCGCGCGAACGGCTGGAGCTGTTGCTGGACCCCGATTCCTTCACCGAGGTCGAGCTGTACCGGCGGCATCAGGCGAGCGGGCTCGGGCTGGCGGAGAACCGGCCGTACACCGACGGCGTCATCGCCGGATCGGGCACCATCGACGGACGGCGCGTGTTCGTCTACGCGCAGGACTTCACCGTCTTCGGCGGTTCGCTCGGCGAGGCGCACGCGGCGAAGATCCACAAAGTGATGGATCTGGCCATCGCCACCGGCTCGCCGCTGATCGGGCTCAACGACAGCGGGGGAGCACGGATCCAGGAAGGCGTCATGGCGCTCAACGGCTATGGCGGCATCTTCCGCCGTCAGGTCGAGGCGTCCGGCGTGATCCCGCAGATCAGCGTGGTGCTGGGGCCGTGCGCGGGCGGGGCGGCGTATTCGCCCGCGCTCGCGGACTTCGTCTTCATGGTGCGCGACACCGCCCGGATGTACCTGACCGGGCCGGACGTCGTCGAGACCGTGACCGGGGAACGCGTCACCCACGACGAACTGGGCGGCGCGGACGTGCACGGCGCGTCGTCCGGCGTGGCGACCGTGGTGCACGACGACGAGGAGAGCTGCCTCGCCGACGTCCGCTACCTGGTGTCGCTGCTGCCGTCGAACTACCTGGAGCCCGCGCCGCGCGAGCCGTCGCAGGACGCGGGCAAGGACCGGCGCCCCCGGTTCGCGGAACTCGTCCCCGTGGAGCCGAACAAGCCCTACGACATGCGGGACGTGTTCACCGAGCTCGCCGACGACGGCGAGTTCTTCGAGCTGCACGAACGCTGGGCGCGGAACGTGCTGTGCGCGCTCGCGCGGGTCGACGGGCGCGTGGTCGGCCTGGTCGGCAACCAGCCGGTGGTGTTCGCCGGCGTGCTCGACGGCCCCGCCTCGCAGAAGGCGGCGCGGTTCGTGCGGTTCTGCGACGCGTTCAGCATCCCGCTGGTGACCCTGGTGGACGTCCCCGGCTTCCTGCCCGGCGTCGAGCAGGAGCACTCCGGGATCATCCGGCACGGCGCGCAGCTGCTGCACGCCTACTGCGAGGCGACCGTGCCGCGGATCCAGGTCATCCTGCGCAAGGCCTACGGCGGCGCGTACATCGTGATGGACTCGCGGTCCATCGGGACCGACCTGTCGCTGGCGTGGCCGACCAACCAGATCGCCGTGATGGGCGCCGAGGGCGCGGTCAACGTGTTGTTCCGCAAAGATCTCGCGGCCGCCTCGGATCCGGACGCGTTGCGCGCGCACCTGGTCGCCGAATACACCGAGGAGTTCATGAATCCGCAGTACTCGGCCGAACGCGGGCTCGTCGACGACATCATCGACCCGGCGGACACCCGCTCGGCCGTCGCCAGGGCGCTGGACATGCTGCAGGACAAGCGAAAGGCGGCACCCCAGCGCAAGCACGGCAACCACCCGATCTGAACGGGGGAACCATGTCACCGTCCGGAATGGACAGTGCGCCGGTCTTCCGGGTCCTGCGGGGGGACCCGGAAGACGCCGAACTGGCGGCGGTCGTCGCCGTCTTCACCGCGCTCGCTTCGGCCGCGCCCCCGCCGCCCGCCGCGCCCGCGCGTTCCGCCTGGTCGCCCCTCGCTTCGGCGACCTGGCGCACCTCGACCCTGCGCTGATGCCGGGCCCGAGGACGTGACTCGCGTGATCAGGGACGTGACTCGCGTGCTTGGAGACGTGACTTGCGTGCTTGGAGGCGGAACTCACGAGTTCCGTCTTTAAACACGCGAGTCACGTCTCTGAGCACACGAGTCACGTGTCGCGTCACGCGGTGGTGGTCGTCAGCCGGCGCGTCGCCTCGGCTTCCCGCCGCGGCGGGTACGTGCTGTGGCGCGTATGCACGGCGACGTAAAGGACTTCGCCGTCGATCACGGTCTCCAGTCCCGTTCGCTCCCTGGGCGCGAACGGGCCGCCGCAGGCCGCGCAGGTCCGCTGGCGGTCCGCCGCGCTCACGGCCGGTCCCGTTGCTCGGGGACGGCCGGGTCGGGCCAGGACAGGCCGAGCAGGTCGACGTCGAGCTCGTCGTCGGCGTAGATCTCGTACGGGTCGAGGCGTTCGGTCATGATGGGCTCCTAGTGTTCCGGGGTACCACAAGGGCACTACCGGGACCCCCTCACCGGCGACTTGTTATTTGCTCATCGGGATCTTCAGCCTTCTTCGAGCGGACCACGATCGGCTTCCGATCGGAGGGGTTCATCCTTGGTTGTCAAGTGAGCTCTTCATCCAAGGCCGGGAGGAACGTCATGACGGCACAGGTGCGAATTTGGGTCGTGACCGATGATTTCGACCCGTCCGGGGTCGCCGACGCCGACGTGGCGGCGTTCGTCCCCGAGCCGAGGCAGACGGGCGAAAACGAGTTCCCGGCCGAACACATCGTCCTCGGTTACAACTGACGGACATGAAGCGCCACCAGCGAAGACAGCAAGGACAAAGAAGACCACCGGGTATCCCGCGCGGGAGAATGAAGATCACCCGCGACCCGGCGAGACCTCTAGGAGGCCTTCGGATGGCTATGCGCCTCCAGCTCACGTCGGGATTACAGGTGCTGGAAGAATGGGCGATCAACGCCCCGCAGGCCGACCGCAATGTTATCTACGAGGCGCTGTTCGCGGTAGCCGACGGATCCGCTTTTCTCATCTACGACATTTTCGGAGATGGCCGGGATCCGCATCAGTTCATCATTCTGGTGAAACACGACCTCGTCATCAGAATAGGGCTCAAGCGCGCCGATTCCTCGTTCGAGATCGTCTACATCGGCGCGCTGGAGCACGGGACGCCCGCCGCGGCGTGGGCCGAGGACTCCGACGGTTCGTGAGCCGCCGCAGGAGTGGACAGGGCCGAAAGAACCAGACCTCGTACCGCTGAACGGCCCAGTGCCGGGAGTTGTACCGGCGGCCTTTCGCAGTAATGGATCATGCGTTCCTCATCTTGACATCGTCCGCTTCGGCGTGAAATTCTTCGGGTGTTTGCGGATGGGGAAATAACGCCGGGTCGAAATTGCGTTTCTCGAGGTCTGGAGGCATGAAAGATGTCGTCACCTGAATTTCCGGGATTGGATGTTTCCACACGGGTACGCGCGCGTGACATTCAGATGGCCGGAGTCGCCGACGTCCGCCGCCGGGTGCTGATGATCTCCGGGGCGATCGACACCACCGACCACGACATCTCGGTCAGCGTCAACCTGCCGGAACCGGGACGCTGGCAGGTGATCAAGTCCGAGACCAACCTGACCGACAAGACCTGGGTCGCGATGCAGGTCGTCACCGACGAGGATTCGACCTTCGTCGACGACGCCGACACCCTGGTGCTGTCCCGTCAGTTCTCCAAGTCCTTCATGACGCCGGACCAGCGCCGTCTCACCTTCTACGACGGTGAAGTCCGGCCCGGCGAGGCCGTGCTGAAGGTGTACTCGCTGGACGCGGGCGGGCGGAAGCCGACCTACTCGTACTCCCGCTACAGCCCCATCGCGACCGACACCGCCGAGCAGTCCCAGCAGACCCTGGACGAACTGATCAGCAACGGGATGAAGCAGCGTCCCGTGATCGAGCTGATCGTCCCGGTGACCGTGATCGGCTGAGTACGCCGGTGATCACCTTCGTCCCGGAGCCTCACCTGCTCGACTCCCCGCGCGGGCGGGAATGGCCGGTGCTCCCGGCCACCCGCGCCGCGGCCGGTCCCGCGCCGCCGCCCGGCGCCGACGTCGTCATCGTCGGCGCGGGTCCGGCCGGGCTCGCGGTCGCGTCCGCGTTGTGGCACCACGGTGTCCGCGACATCGTCGTCGTCGACCGCGACGGCCGTCCCTGCGGCCGGTTCTTCGACCGCGTCGACCTGCTCGGCCAGCGCGTGCTGCGGTCGCCGTACGAACACCACCCCGGTGTCGAGGGCTACCGCGACTGCGAACTCCTGGACTTCGCCAGGCTGCACTGGTCGGTGCTGACCCCGGTGGAGCGGCGGGAGATCCGGATGGCGCAGGCCGGACACCGTTCGGTCGTCCCCGTCGACGTCTTCGAGGCCTACTGCCGTCATCTGGCCGCGAGCCATCACGTCACCGAGCGGACCTGGCGCGGTTCGGTCCGTGAGGTGCTGCCGACCTCGGACGCGGTCACCGTGCGCGCCGACCGGTTCTCCGTCACCGCGCGCCACGCGGTGCTGTGCCTCGGCGAGGAACGCCGGTCCGCGCCGGACACCTGGTGGGGCGGCGGTTTCCCGCCGCGCGGCGTGAGTTACTGGGACGAACCCGTTCCTCCCGGCGGAAAACGGCTCGCCGTCGTCGGCGCGGGCCTCACCGCCGCGCATCTGATCTCCGCCGGGCTCGCGCAAGGCCGCGAAGTGCACTGGGTGGTCCGCGAAGCCGGCGAACGCTACCAGTGCGCCGACGTCAACTCGTCGTTCTTCCGCCCGGAGGGCCGCGCCCGCTTCGACGGCGTGAGCTGGTCCGACCGGCTGGAACTGATGGGCCGCTTCCGCCGCGCGTCGATCATGTTCGAGTTCCGGCCGATGCTCGAAGCGGCCGAAGCCGAAGGGCGGCTGGTGGTGCATCGCGGCAAGGCGATCACGAAGGTGACCCCGGGTGTCGCCCTCCACCTCGAAGACGGTTCCCGTGTTTCCGTGGACCACGCCGTCCTGGCGCTCGGGACCACGCCGTCGATCGGTGACGGCCTGATGCCCGACGACGCCGTCCTCGACCGCGGCGGCTGGCCGCAGCTGGACGAGCGCACCTTCGCCTACGTCGGCGCGCCCCGGGTCTTCGCCGTCGGCGCGGCCGCGGGGATGGCGCTGGGCCCGGCCGCCCGCAACATCGACGGCCACCGCGTCGCCACCGCGCGGGTCGCGGCCACTGTCGCCGAGAACCTGCGCCGGGACGCCCCGCTGAGCACGGCCACGAAGGACCACGTCCGTGTCTGAGCCCTACGACTCCCGGTTCACCCTGCCCTCGATCGACGACGCCCCCTCGACCGAGGCCGGGGTGATCCTGATGGGCCTGGACGCCGAGCGGCTGCTCGCCGGTGTCGGGCTCGCGCGGCTGGCCGACGAGCCCGCGCTGGTCGCCCTCGCCGTGGACCAGGCCCGGCACGACGCGCTCGACCTGAGCACCGAAGCGCTGGCCGAAGCCGGGATCCTGCGCTGGCGCGCCGTCCGCCCGCTGATCGAAGCAGGTCCGGAGATGACGGCGGCCGGTTCCCTGCGCCGAGAATGGGAACACACCACCGCGCGGGTCACCGCCACGGTGACCGGGCTGGGACCGGCGTCGGTGGCGTGCCTCGCGGCCTGCTGGCTGCGTCGCGACGACATCGACGACTTGGCGAAGTCCGCCCGGCACGGGCGGGCACCGGAAAAGGGGAGCGGTACACACGATGTCCTATCTCGGGTCTTTGCCGACTGACGCCACCTTGCTCCAGGTCTTCCAGAAGTTCCCCGCCCCCGCGTCGAAACTGCTGGACTTCCACGAACTGATCATGCGGGCGCCGTCGGCGTTCGACGCGGGGCAGCGGGAACTCATCGCGGCGTACGTCTCCGGCGTCAATGATTGCCGTTACTGCCATGGGGTCCACACCGTCACCGCGGAGGCTTTCGGTGTGCCGGAAGGACTTCTGGCGGCCGCGCTGGCCGATCTCGACTCCTCGCCCGTGGACGCGCGCATGAAGCCCGTGCTGGCCTATGTGGGCAAGCTGACGCGCACGCCGTCCCAGGTGACCGACGAAGACGCCGAAGCCGTCTTCGCGGCGGGCTGGGACGAAAGCGCGCTGCACGACGCCGTACTCGTGTGCGCCTTGTTCAACTTCATGAACCGGATGGTCGAGGGGCTCGGGATCCGTGCCGACGCCGCTTACGCGCAGACCTCGGGCGTCCGGTTGAAAGAGGGCGGGTACGCCGGCCTGGCGCGCCTGCTCGCCGGATGACTACGCCATCCAGGTGATGAAATCGGCATGGTGACCACAAGCGGTCACCATGCCCCCAAAGGCTCAGTCAGACACGTTCCGTAATCGAAAACGGCCTCCACTACTCCGTTCGACGTCCATGATCGCGGAAGTGGAGCAGTCGGCCCCAGCCTTCTGGCGTAGGCGAAAAGCACATCTTCACGGTGATGCATGCCACTGGCCGCGAACAGGCCCCGCGAGCACGATTTCCTCATCGAAGGAAAACCGCCGAAACGTCTGGGAGCCACTCGATGAAGAACGCTGTGACCGACAACGTCCGCTCGCTCTTCGCCGTCCAGGGAATCGACACCGGTACCGCGGGGGACCAGGTGGAGCTGGTCATCGACCGTTTCGACCACTGGACCAACAAGTCGCGTGGTGAAGCCTTCAACTGTTTCACCGGCGCCTGTTGTACCGCTCCGCCGCTGGCGGAGGCGAGCTGAAGGAGCCCCGGCCGGCCGTTTCCCGATGGCGGGAAACGGCCGGTTTCGCGCGTGGGAGGGAACCGTGATGAGCACAGCCGGGCCGAATCCATGGCGCGTCCTCGGCGTGCTCTGTATCGCGAACTTCCTCGTGTTGCTGGACACCACCATCGTCAACACCGCCGTGCCCGACCTGATGACCCGGCTCGACGTCGGGATCGGCGAGATCCTCTGGATCCTCAACGGCTACCTGCTGGCACTGGCTTCGCTGCTGGTCTTCTTCGGCAGGCTCGGTGACCTGGCAGGGCCGCGGCGGCTGTTCGTACTGGGGCTCGCGGTGTTCACCCTCGCCTCCGCGCTCTGCGGCCTGGCGGGTGACCCGGCCTGGCTCATCGCCGCCCGTGTCGCGCAGGGAATCGGCGCGGCGATCCTGAGCCCGCAGGCGTTCGTGCTGATCGCGGCGATCTTCCCGCCCGCCCGGCGCGGTGCCGCGTTCGGCCTGTTCACCGCCGTCGCCGGGATCGCCGCCATCAGCGGGCCCACCCTCGGCGGGCTGCTGGTCACCGAATTCGGCTGGCAGTCGGTGTTCCTGCTCAACGTTCCGGTCGGCCTCGCCGGCATCGTCCTCGCGCTGCGGGTGGTGCCGGACGCGCGGACCGGCAGACCGCACCGCTTCGACGTCGTCGGCGTGCTGCTGGTGACCGCCGGCCTGGTCGGCGTCGTCTACGGGCTCATCGAGAAGGCGGGGACGATCGAGGGCTTCGCCGTCGCGACCGTCGCGCTGACCGCGTTCGTCCTCTGGGAGCGGGGGAGAAAGGATCCCCTGATCCCGCTGGGGCTCTACCGCGACCGCGGCTACCGGATCGCCACCGCGCTCACCGGTGCGACGGCGTTCTCGATCGCCGGTTTCCTGCTGGTCTTCGTGCTCCTGACCCAGAACCTGCTCGGGATGAGCCCGCTGATGTCGGGCGTGGCCGCGTTGCCGTGGACACTGGCGCTCAGCGCGGTCGCCCCGGTCGCGGGGCGGCTGGCCGACCGGTTCGGCGGCCGCTGGCTGCTCGTGGGCGGCCTGGCCTTGTACGCGACGGGCGTGGCCGCGACGGCGTTGCTGCCGGACGAGACCTCGACGGCCGCGGTCTTCCTCGCGCCGCTGATCGCCGTCGGCGTCGGACAGGGGCTCGCGATCGCGCCCGCGACGACCGAGGCGCTCCGCGCCATCCCACCGGACACCGTCGGTGCCGCGTCGGGCGTGCTCAACACCGCGCGCCACGTCGGATCGGCGCTCGGGGCCGCCGTCTCGGGCGTGCTGTTCCAGGCCGGTCTCGCCGACGGCGAACTCGCCGCGGCACGCACCACGTTCCTCGTGCTGGCGGTCGTGCTCGCGGCCGCGGCGCTCCTCGCGGTGCGGATCCCGGCCAGGACGACGGAAAGTCACCGACCGAGTACGGAATCCGTAGCCGTGTGACTCGTTTGCCGTAACGCCTTCGAAGTGGACCAAGCCGACTCACCACCCGAACGGTGGAACGCGTTCCGTGCGGGCGTGTTTATGTTGGGGCGCGGGGGCGTGCTCGAAAAGGGGGCGGCGCGATGGTGATCAGAGTTCTCGTGGCCGAAGACATGCACATCGTCAGGGGAGCGCTCGTCGCGCTGCTGCGGTTGGAACCGGATATCGAGGTGGTGTCCGAAGTGGCGTCCGGAGACGAGATCCTCACCTCCGCCAGGACTTCCCGCGCGCAGGTCGCGATCATCGACATCGATCTGCCCGGCAAGGACGGGCTCACCGCGGCCACGGAACTCCACGAACAGCTCCCCGAGGTCAGGACGCTGATCTTGACCAGCCTCGGCAGGCCCGGGACGCTCCGCCGGGCCCTGGCCGCCAAAGTGAACGGGTTCCTGTTGAAGGACGCGCCCGCGGAGAAACTCGCCAGCGCCGTGCGCGGCGTCGCGGCCGGACGGCGGATGGTCGACGGCGATCTGGCGCTCGCCGCCTGGGACACCGTGGAATGCCCGCTGACCCCGCGAGAGATCGACGTCCTGCGGCTGACCGCGGAAGGCCGCGACACCCTGGAGGTCGCGGCGAAAGCCTTTCTCTCCACCGGAACCGTGCGGAACTACCTGACCACCATCGTTTCGAAGCTCAACGCGCGCAACCGGGTCGACGCGATCCGCATCGCCAAAGAGTCCGGCTGGATCTGACCGCGAGCTAGACGGGCACCACCGCGCGCAGCCGGAACCGCCCGTCCGCCTCGACCCCCGCGGTCAGTTCGCCGCCCAGCCCGGCGACCCGGTCGGACATGTTCGTGATGCCGCTGCCCGCGGCCTCGACCCGCACCGGCTGCTCCGGCTTCGGCCGCCCGTTTTCGACGCCGTCGTTGACGATGTCCAGCGCGACCCCGTCGCCGATCCGCCGCACGGCGATCTCGCAGCGTTCGACCTTGCTGTGCCGCAATACGTTCGTCACACCCTCGCGCAGCACCACGGCCAGCACCGTCCGCACCGTCGCCGGCAGGTCCTCGTGCTCGATCTCCAGCCGCACCTGGACGTCGGCGGCCACCAGGACCGCCTGTGCCGACCGGGACTCCTGATCCAGCGACAGTTCGCGGTAGCCGCTCGCCACTGAGCGCACGTCGGTCAGCGCCTGCCGGGTCAGCCCGAGGATCTCCAGCAGCTCGTCGGAGGCACGCGTGGTGTCGATGTCCATGATCCGGCTGGTCAGCTCGCTCTTGAGGGCGATCGCCGACAGGCTCATCCCCAGCAGGTCGTGCAGGTCGCGGGCGAACCGGAGCCGCTCCTCCGCGACCGCGACCTCGGCGAGCCGCTTCCTGGTCTCGCCCAGTTCGGTCACCAGCCGGATCAGCCAGATGAGACCGAAGACCATCAGGCCCGTGTTCAGGATGGACGCGAAGCTGTAGAAGGCGCCGATGAAGTCGGTGCCGTATTCGAACCGGACCAGCACCACGCTGGCGGCGGTGAGGGCGAACGCCGACCATCCCAGCAGCGGCGGCAGCACCAGCAGCGCGGTGCCGGCGAACAGGCTGGGCAGGCTCACCCAGGTGCTCCCGAGCGGGATCAGCGGCAGGAAGGTCAGACAGGCCTGGACGAGCAGCAGCGCATAACTCTGCCGTGAGCGCAGCCGGACGTTCGGCCGGGCGAAATAGGACAGTTGCAGGGTGACCAGCGCGATGAGGTAGCCGGCGGTGAACGCGATGTACCAGGTGTCCTGGGTGAGCGCGGTCCACAGGTCGGCGTACCCGGTCAGCATGAAGGCGCGGGCCATCGCGGACAGGCCGAAGAGGATGAAGACCGCCGTCAGCGTCCATTGGACGTTCCTGGCGTCGATCCGGGACCAGTGGTCGGACGCCTGGGCCAGCGCGGTCTCGGTGGGTTCGGCCTGGTCGGGCACCGGGAGCTCGGCGTGCAGCCGCCACCGGCCCGCCGCGTCGGGGCCAGCGCTCAGCGTCCCGCCGTGCCCGGAGACCTCCGCGGTCACCTCGCGCAGGCTCTCGGCCGTTTCGGCCGGGACGTCTTCGTGCGCGCTTCCGTCGTGGACGATCTCCAGCGCGACCCGGCCCGCGCTCTCGCGCACGGTGATCTCGCACTGCTCGACGCCGGTGTAGCGGAGCACGTTCGTGACGCCCTCCCGCAGCACCTTCGCCAGCAGCGTGCGCAGCTTCACCGGCAGTTTGACCTGCTCGAGGTCCAGCCGCACCGCCACGTTCGACGCCGAGAGCAGCGACACCGCGGTCCGCGATTCCTTGTCGAGCGACAGCTCCCGGTACCCCCGGGCCACCGACCGCACGTCGGACAGCGTCCGCTGCGCGATCCCGGTGATCTCGGCGAGTTCCTCACGCGCCCGGTCCAGCGACTTGCGCAGGAGCCGGTGCACCAGCTCGCCCTTGAGCGCGATCGCGGACAGGCTGAGCCCGAGCAGGTCGTGCAGGTCCCTCGCGAAGGCCAGCCGCTGCTCGGCCACGGCCCGCCTCGCCAGTTCGGTCCTGGCCTGGTGCAGCTCGGTGACCAGCCTCGCGAGCCAGGTCAGCAGGTAGACGACCAGCGCGTAGAAGATCGCGGTGATGATGTCGAAGATCGCGCCGAGCCAGGTGTCGTCGTAGGTCCACAGGATCCACGTCGTCCCCGCCATGAACACGGCGAACACCGTCCAGCCCGTCCGCGGCCGGAACAGCAGCAGCGCGCTGCCCGCCGCGAGGGTGGTCAGCGAGCTCAGCGCCGCGTCGAAGTGCAGTGTCGGCAGATAGGCGAGGCACGCCTGGATCACCAGCATGGCCTTCGCGAGCCTGGTGTCCAGGCGGACCGCCGGACGGCTGAAGAACAGCAGCTGGATCGCCAGCACGGGCGCGACGTACAGCACCGCCAGCAGGCCCTGCCAGAAGTCCACCCCGGGTCGCAGGAGCACCGCGAGGAGACCGAACAGGCAGGAGTTGACGAAGACGACGGTGATGATCAGCCCGGCGAGGAGCAGTGCTCTCCGGGGGCGCCGGTCGATCCCGGCGGTACCCAGAGGTTCGGCGGTCACCGCGAGCTGTTCCGGCACAGGCACCCCAGTGGTAACGGAAGACGTCTTGATCCTTGTCGTGCGGCCCTCGCGGCGGAGGCCGCCGCGCGACCTCCATCGCGGTGTGATTCGGATCGTAACCCATGTTCGTTACCCGGGTTGCCGCTTTCGAGGAGGGGAAGAGGCGGATCAAGGAGAAGTTTTCCCTCCGGGGACAGGGAAAATCACCATGCTCACCCGCGCGAGTGTGGGACATTCGGCCCACGCGGAGGATCGCGGAACACGCCACGATGGAAGACATGGGCGGTTCCGGGATTCCATTGTGTACGCCACCGCGTACGCCACGCCGGGCGGGCTCTCGCGGCGGGCGAGGGCCACTGGCCCTAAGCTCGGCGCATGGCCAGGTATTTCGACGTACATCCGGAAAATCCGCAGCGGCGCGCGATCGGACAGGTCGTCGACATCCTGCGCGAGGACGGGCTCATCGCGTATCCGACGGACTCCTGTTTCGCCCTCGGCTGCCAGCTGGGGAACAAACAGGGCATCGACCGCATCCGGAGCATCCGCAAACTGGACGACCGCCACCATTTCACCCTGGTGTGCCAGGACTTCGCCCAGCTGGGGCAGTTCGTGCACGTGGACAACGCGGTCTTCCGCGCGGTCAAGGCGTCCACGCCGGGCAGCTACACGTTCATCCTCCCGGCCACCAAGGAGGTTCCGCGCCGTCTGCTGCACGCCAAGAAGAAGACCGTCGGCGTGCGCATCCCGGACCACGTGGTCACCCAGGCGCTGCTGGGCGAACTCGGCGAACCGCTGCTGTCGAGCACGCTGCTGCTGCCCGACCAGGAGGAGCCGATGACCCAGGGCTGGGACATCAAGGAACATCTGGAACACGTGGTGGACGCGGTGATCGACTCCGGTGACTGCGGGGTCGAGCCCACCACGGTCATCGACTTCTCGTCGGGCGAACCGGAGATCGTGCGCCGGGGCGCCGGCGACACCTCGCGCTTCGAGTGACCGTGCGGGACCGGTCGCCCGGTCCCGCCACGGAAGCGCCTTCAGTGCGTGAGGAGCCCTTCGACCTTCGACGGGGCCGAGGGGATGTGGAACAGCCGGGTGAACAGGTCCAGCATCGCCGGTTCGCCCTTGATGGCGACAGCGCCGCAGGTGAGCGCGCTCGTGGCGTCCAGCTCGCCGTTCAGCAGCTTGAGCATGACCGGGCCGCGCGGCTCGATGACCAGGTCCGGGTCCGGATGCGTGCCCTCACCCGCGGTGATCGCGCCGTCCTCGACCACCGCGTGGACGATCATCTGGTCGCCGTAGCGCAGCTCGAAAGCGCGCCGGACGCCGCGCGCCGCGTCCGGCTGGAACGTCGTGTACAGCGACAGGATGGCGGCGTCGAGGGTGAACAGGTCGTCCGCCGCCGGTTCGGTGAGCGAACGGGCGCCCCACAGGCCCAGTTGCAGCACGATCTGGTCGAGGTCGTTGCCGTACTCGGTCAGCTCGTAGACCACCCCCGCGTCGAGCTGCGAGAGCACCCGGCGCTGGATGACGCCGTGCCGTTCGAGTTCGTTGAGCCGGGTCGACAGGATGCTCGTCGGGATCTTGGGCAGGCCCTGCTGGAGTTCGTCGAAACGTTTGGGGCCGAGCAGCAGGTCGCGGATCATGAGGAGGGACCAGCGTTCCCCGATGATCTCGAGCGCGCGGGCGAGGCCGCAGAACTGGCCGTAGGTGCGAGCGGTCATGCTTGACTCCTCAACTTCCTTGATCTGGTGGCGGGGTGGTGCTGGTTCAGCGGATCGGGTTTCCCTCGGAAAGCAGTTCGCGGTGCAGCTCTCGCAGTTCGGCGCAGGGTTCCACCCCCAGCTCGTCCTCGAGTCGCGTCCTCAGCCAGTGGTAGGCCGCCAGCGCGTCGCTGCGCCGCCCGCTGAGTCCCAGCGCGCGGATCAGCTGGCCGTGCAGGGTTTCGTCGAACGGGTTCGCGGTGGCGAGCGAGCGCAGCACGCCGAGCATCTCCCGGTGCCGCCCGGACCGGATCTCGGCCTCGATCCACAGGTCACGGGCGTTGCGCCGGTGCTCCAGCAGATAGACGGTGTACGCGGCCAGGGTCGGTCCACAGTGGATGTTGGCCAGTGGGGGACCGGACCACAGGTCCAGCGCGGTACGGAACGCTTGCGCCGCGGCGGTGTTGTCGCCTTCGTCCAGCAGATCGCGCCCGAGCCGGTGCAGTCGCTGGAACTCCGACACGTCGACCATGGCGGGATCGACGTCCAGCCGGAACCCGGGCGGGCCGGTGACCAGGATCCCGCCGTCGCCGCCGGGGTCGAGGTGACGGCGGAGGTGGTGGACGTAGGTGTGCAGGGTCCGGCGGACACTGCGCGGGGGAGCATCGTTCCACAGCTCGTGGACCAGGGAGTCGACGTGCACCGTCTTACCGGGACGGATGAGCAGCATCGCCAGCAGTTGCAGGAGTTTCGGCGTGGTGGGCGCGCGATCGGCGCCGCCGGCGTGCAGTTCCAGAGGTCCGAGCAGCCGCGCGCGCACCGGGTCCGGCTCTCGGTTCGAGGCGACCGGCGCGGCGGCCGTGTCTCCCGGTTCGATGGTCATCGCGTGCATCCCCTGCCCCTCCGGCGGACTCCCCCTCTGTGACGGTGACAGAGTCCGAACCTCCGGGACAGTGCCGGAAACACCGGCGAACCGTGATTTCTCCGTTGCGCCGTATGCGATCGTCACGACCGGGGGTCGCGGAACCTTTGCGGCAAAGGAGAAGACGCGGTGTGGGTCAGAGCCAGTCGGAATCGGTGGCGATGCGGATGGCGTCGACCCGGTTGCGGGCGTTGAGTTTCGTGACCACCGTGGCGAGATAGTTCCGCACGGTGCCCGGTGAGAGGAACAGTTCCGCCGCGATGTCGGCGACCGTGCGCCCGTTCGCGGCGAGGCGGAGGATCTCGGCTTCCCGCGGGGTCAGCGGACAGTCTTCCGTTTCCCACGCGGACAACGCGAGTTCACTGTCGATCACCCGGCGGCCGATGGCGACCGAGCGGACGGCGTTGGCGAGTTTGTCGGCGGGCGCGTCCTTGAGCAGGAAGCCGTTGACCTTCGCGTCGAGCGCGCGGCGCACGGTGCCCGGGCGGCCGAGCGAGGTGAGGATCAGCGTGCGGACGCTGGGAAGTTGCTGGTAGAGCTCGCAAGCGGCGGAGAGTCCGTCCTTGGCTGGCAGGTCGATGTCGATGATCGCGACGTCCGGGAGGTACTCCGCGGCCATCGGGAGGATCTTGTCGCCCGAGCAGACCTCCGCGACGACCTCTATGTCCTGTTCGAGGTTCAGCAGAGCGACCAAGGCGCCGCGGACCATGTGCATATCCTCGGCCAATAGGACTCGGATCACTCCGGCCTCCTCTTCCCCCAAATGCCCCCAAAACGCGCTAACTCTCAGTGTACATAGCAAACCCGGAAGAGTGAATCTGAATCGCACGATTCAAGGTTGTGCTTTTTCGGGCGACCTGGGCGGGCGATCAGTGCCCTGGTGAGCTGCGGTGATGGCAAAGGTTCGACGTTCATAGAACTGCTATCGATCGATTACTCAGTGTCAGGCCAGGAGACGGTAAAATTGCCACCACGAGTGCTTTCCATTCCTGGTCGAGTACGTTCCACTCCGGTGAATTCATCCGGCGAACGGGTGAAATCCTTATTGTCGGAGTGTGGGGATCGACTGTTCGGCGGTACCGGCGCCTGCCTCGATCGGCCGTCGAGTGGGCGGCCAGCGCGACGTGGTCTCCTCGGCGGGAGCCGAGTTCGCGCGAAGCCGCCACTATCCACAAAGGACGTATGTGATGAGCTCATTGCTGGGTGCCCTCCGACAGGCCCTGTTCGCCCCTTCGCTGGCCTCGGTCGGTTTCGAGGGGCGCGGCTTCGGGGTGCCGCCGACGCCGGCGACCGCCAGGCTGGAGTCGATCCCGCAGGCGGTGGTGTGCGGGTTCGAGTGGGGGATCCACGGGCCGGCGCTGTGGGAGGCCGAGCGGCGCCTGGACATGGTCGAGCAGGAGATGCGCGGCTTCGCCTACGAGGGCGCGGCGATGGCGTTCACCATCCTCGACGTCATGCCCGGCGGCCGGAAGGACCGCACGGCCGAACTGATGAGCGGTCCCGGCCTCCCGCACGTGTTCCTGACCTACATCGGCATCGGGTTCGCGATGGCCCGGCTGCCCCGGCCGCTCTGGAAGAAGGTCCTGCCGGACCTGGACGGGGTGCCGTTCCACCCGACGATGAGCTGGCTGGCCGTCGACGGCTACGCGTTCGACCGCGCGTACTTCGACACGCGCAAGTGGGTCGACCAGCAGTTCGTACCCAAGCCGTACCCGTGGGCGGACGCTCCCGCGTACTTCCCCCGCGCCTGCGATCAGGGCATCGGGCGGGCGCTGTGGTTCATCAACGGCGCCGACCCGGTGAAGGTCGCGGCGGCGGTGAACCGCTTCTCCGCCGGACGCCGTCCGGACCTGTGGGCCGGGGTCGGGCTGGCCTCGACCTTCGCGGGCGGCTGTGACCAGCCCGGGCTGGCCCGGCTGCGCGAGTCGGCGGGGGAGCATCAGGACGAACTGGGGCTCGGCGTCGTGTTCGCGGTGAAGGCGAGGACGTTCTCGTCGTTCGTCCCCCCGCACACCCGCCGCGCCGCCCGGGCGCTCGCCGGGCTGAGCATCGAGGAGGCCGTCGACCTGGCCGACTCGACCGAGGTCGTCGTGAACGCCGCGGACGGGACGCCCGCCTATGAACTCTGGCGGCGGAACATCCGGGAGGGTCTCGCGCCTTCGGTGGGTCGCCTGTCTGCCTGAGGTCACGCGGATGTCATGAGGGGTCCCCTTCGGACATTTTTCGTCCGATGGGGACCCCTCATGACACCCGGGAGCGGGGTCAGGCCGCGTGCTTGACCGGCTCCGGGCGGTACCGCAGGTCGGGCAGCGCGATCAGGACCGGAGGGTCGAACAGGCGCTTCGGGCGCACCCGCAGGTCGGCCAGCCGCGCGGTGACGCCCGGCTCGACGGTGATCGGGCCGTGGTGCCCGGTGTAGCCGGTGCCGCGGCGGGTGAGCGGCCCGGTCGCGCAGTGCGCGACGAGGTGCCAGGTGCCCTCCGGGACATCGGTCAACTGGTAGGCGCCGGGAGCGTCGATGACCGTGTAGCGCACGGGCGCGCCCTCGGGGATGCGTGTCGGGAAAAGACCGACGAAGACCAGTCCGGGCGAGATCTCCGGCGGCGCCGACACGAAACCGCGGACGATCGCCGGCCTCGTCCCGGGACGAGGCTCGCCCGTCAGGCGGCGCTGGAAACCGCCCTGCTGGCGGTACGCGGAAGGAGAGAGCCCGACGCGGCCGCTGAACCGGGTGCTGAAGGTGCCGACACTGTTGTAGCCCACGCGGTGGCTGATGTCGGCGACCGTGATCGAGGTCGTCAGCAGCAGGCGCTTGGCCTCGTCGAGCCGGAGCGCGGAGAGAAACCTGCCGGGCGAGACACCGGTGGCCTGCTGGAACACCCGGGTGAAATGAAATTTGCTGAACGTCGCGGCGCGGGCGATGTCGTCGATAGTGAGCTCTTCGCCCAGTTTCTCGTTCATGGCGGCAATGGCTCGCTCCACGGCTCGCCGGACAGTCTCATCCATTGTACCGTCCTTTCGCTCGAGGAATTCTGGCGTGCTTTGCGGTTTCCGACAGTAGTGTTCGCCGCCGCTTCTCCTGAAGTGCTTGATTCACCGGCGGATATGGATTCATGTGTGCGATGACGTGAAAATTTCACGGTCGCCGTGAGGTGTCCGGGGAAGGCCGCACATCATGGGATGACCATGCGAAAACCACAGGTCGGCGGTGGTGCGAACACTGGATCTTCCTGGTGGGAGGCCGCAAAATTCCTGGTAGCGCATTCACGCCGGAACAACCCGGCCGTGTTGGCGCGGTCCGAAGAACGTATTCCCGCGGCAACACAGAACCGGCCCTTGACCGCGACCCCCGCGGCGGTCAAGGGCCGGTTTCCATTTCGCGGTAAGGTTGTGTGAGGATAGTATTGTCGGCCCGTGGGGCGGGCACAGGCGAAAGGCAGATGGGGTCGATGATCAAGGTCCTGGTGGCGGAGGACATGCACATTGTCCGTGGGGCCCTGGTCGCGCTGCTCGGACTGGAAGCCGACATCGAGGTCGTCGCGGAATGCGCCAGCGGTGACGAGATCCTCCCGCTCGCCCAGTCCGCGCGCCCCGACATCGCGCTCATCGACATCGACCTGCCGGGCAAGGACGGCCTCACCGCGGCCGCCGAGCTGCACGAGCAGCTGCCCGGAGTGCGCACGCTGATCCTCACCTCGCTCGGCAGCCCCGGCACCCTTCGGCGGGCGTTGGCCGCGAAGGTCAACGGTTTCCTTCGCAAGGACGCACCCGCCGACAGGCTGGCCAACGCGGTCCGCGGGGTCGCCGCCGGCAGGCGCGTCGTCGACGGCGATCTCGCGCTCGCCGCCTGGGACAGCGAGGAATGCCCGCTCACCACCCGCGAGATCGAGGTGCTCCGGCTGGCGTCGGTCGGCTCCGACCCGACCGAGATCGCGGCGGAACTGTTCCTGTCCGCCGGTACCGTGCGGAACTACCTGACGACGATCGTGTCGAAGCTCAGCGCCCGCAACCGGGTCGACGCGGTGCGGATCGCGCGGGAGTCCGGCTGGCTGTGACGCCGGTTCGCCTCACCGGGTCGGCACGTTCATCGTCGCGTGGGCGAGATCCGCGGCGAATTCACCCGGGGAAGCCGCTTCCGCGAGTAATCGGCGTTGCCGCGCCGCGCCGGTCCCGTGTTCGAACAGCGAGTCCAGTCCTCGTTCGACGTCCTCCGTGTCACCGGCGGCGTCGAGGGCGGGCCGGATGAAGGCGACGAGTTCGCCGAGCAGGTCCCGCTGATCGGCCTCCTCGCCGGTGAAGACGTCGACGCCGGGCCCGTCGAGGCCCCGGCGCGCGGCGGCCGTCAGCGCCGCGCCGATCCGCGATCCGCGGGCTCGTGGCAGTACCGCGGTCTCGGCGCAGGTCGCGACCAGCCCGCGTACCAGCGCCGCGAGGAGCACGGCGTCGTCGACGGCCAGGCAGACGTCGGCGATCCGTACTTCCACAGTGCGATAGCGAGGGGAAAGGCGGGCGTAGAAGTAGACGCCCGCCGCGTCGAGCGCGGCGCCGTGGCGCAAGGCGTCCCGGATGCTCCGGTCGTAGGCGGCCGCGCCGGGCCATTCGTCGGGCGGTCTCGCCGTCGGCCACCGGTCCCAGATCGGGAAGCGCCTGCTCGACCATCCGGAATCGGCGCCGTGCTCGACCGGGGAGTTGACACTGAGCGCCAGCAACGGCGCGAGCCACGGCCGCAGCCCGGCGAGGACCCGCGCGCCGACGTCCCGCGACGGCAAGCCGACGTGCACGTGGCAGGCGCACGTTCCCGCCGCGTCGATCAGCTCGGGGAACGCCTGGGCCAACCGCCGGTACCGGGGTTCGGGCGTGAGCGCGTCTCCCCGCAGGTCACCGGGCGGGACCCCCGCCGCCACCATCAGGCAGCCGTCGGCCTCCGCCGCCTTCGCGACGGTCTCCCGCAGCCGGGTCAGGTCCGAGCGCACTTCGTCCAGGCCGTGGCAGATGCCGGTCGCGGTCTCGATCTGGAACCGCATCAGCTCACCGGTGACGTCCGTTTCGGGGGCGAGGTTTTCGAGAAGATCGGGCGCGCGTAACGCGACCGAGCCGTCCAACGGGTCCAAGAGGACGAACTCTTCTTCCACGCCAAGGGTGAAGTTCATACCGTCAAGCGCCATGGTTCTCCGTTTCTGGTGATTTCGCCGGTATCGATGAATCTCCCCCTTCCGACGCGGCGAAGAAAGGGCCGGTGTGCTGAACTTCGTTGCGGCGAAAGTGTTTCGCGCTCTCACGGACGGTCTAGGCTGGCTTCATGATCGACCTGTATCCGCCCGTCGAGCCTTACGACGAGGGGCTGCTCGAAGTAGGTGACGGCAACCGCGTCCACTGGGAGACCTGCGGGAACCCGGCCGGGAAACCCGCGGTCGTGCTGCACGGCGGACCAGGACAGGGCTGCACGCCGGGCATGCGGCGGATGTTCGACCCGGCCCGCTATCGCGTCGTGCTGTTCGACCAGCGAGGCTGCGGCCGCAGCACCCCGCACGCGAGCGATCCGGCGACCGACATGCGCCACAACACGACGGCGCATCTCGTCGCCGACATGGAACGTTTACGGGAACACCTGGGCATCGAACGCTGGCTCGTCACCGGCGGCTCGTGGGGTACGACGCTCGCGCTCGCTTACGCCGAACGGTTTCCGGAGCGGGTCACGGAGATCATCGTCAGCTCGATCAGCACGACACGTCCTGCCGAGATCGACTGGTTGTATCACGGTGCCGGCCGGTTCTTCCCTGAAGCGTGGGCCCGCTTCCGCGGTGATCTCACCGGCGACCTCGTGGCCGCTTACGCGCGGCTCATGGCGGATCCCGACCCGGACGTGCGCACCGAGGCCGCTCGTTCCTGGTGTGCCTGGGAGGACACCGTCCTTTCGCTCGAACCCGGCGTGACCGTCCACAATGGTCCCATCGGCGAATGGGAACTGGCCTTCGCGCGCATCGTCACGCACTACTACTCCCACGCGGCCTGGCTGGAACCCGGCGCGCTGATCCGCGACGCCGGTCTGTTGAAGGACATTCCCGGGGTGCTGATCCACGGGCGCCGGGACCTGAGCTGCCCGGTGGACACGGCCTGGGAACTCGCCCGCGCCTGGCCCGGCGCGGAACTGCTGATCGACGACGACTCGGGACATCATTCGAGCGACCTGAAACGCGGCTGGAAGCTGGAGGCGCTGGACCGTTTCGCCGACTGATTCCTGGAGCGTCTCGGGGGTGGATGTTCCCAATGTGGCATTGGGGACGCTCAGCGTCTCCAATGCCACATTGGGACCGAGGTTCGGAAACAGGCGACCCACCAGACCGCCCACCCTCAAAGGAACTCAAGCGGCGCGCTGAACGACGATGTCGTCAAGCCGAGTGCGCGCGTACACCTTGACCCCGCCCTCGCCGCCCGCCGCGATGGAGTTGCGCACCGACCCCTTCTTGCTCTCGGCGTCCACCGACGCGGTGTCCCCGTCGATGCCGACCTCGATGCCGCCGGACGCGTTCACGAGCTGGGCCGCGCCGTGCGACAGCCGTCCGACGCGGATCGGGCAGTTGGCCGCTTTCGCGATGACGTCGCCGTCGGCGCGGTCGATGTCGAAGCTCCCGCTCGAACCGGCGAGGTCGACGCTGGACCGGGCGTGCCCGATCCAGACCTTCCCGGTGGCACCCACGTACTTGACGGCGCCTTCGGCCTCGCCGATCCGCAGTCCAGCCGTGCCGCCCTCGACGTTCACGGTCCCGGAGACGTGCCGGACGACGACCTCGCCCGCCGCCACGTTGCCTCGCACCGCCGCGACGTGGTCGACCTGGATCCGGCCCGACCCCACCTCGAGTTCGCAGTCGCCGAACCGGCCTTCGGCGAGGATCTCCGACCAAGCCGTGTTCAGGACCAGTTTGGAACCGGTGGGCACCTCGATCGTGATCGCCACTGATCCGCTCTTGCCGCCGGCCTTCTTCGTCTCGATCGAGAGCTCGCCACCGGCGAAGTCGACCTTGGTGTTCTCGGCGACCTTCACGTCCGACTTGCTCGTGCCGTCGATCGGCTCGACGAGCACCACCGTGTCCGGGCGGTCGCTGGCGGCGACGCGCACCCGGGCGCCGGCGGTGGTCAGGATGGCGGTGATCGGCGACGGCGTGGTGAAGACGGACATGATGGGAACTCCCTCGGTGGTGGTGATCTCTTGCTGGTGAAGCAACGATCGCCGACCGCCCTGACACCGGACCGCCACGGCGCTGACACGCCGGGGACACGGCGTCAGTCGTGCGAGTGGACCCGTGCGCCGAGCGCGATCACAGGTAGGTACGGGGTAGGCGTCTCGCCGCCACCGGCCGTGCTCGAACAGGACGACCATCGAAGAGGCCGGGGCATCGGTCGACCCGGCCGCCGTCAGCCGTGAGCCGGAAGCACGACGTCTCCGGGGGTCTTGTCCGCCCGCAGCCCCCGCCAGGTCGTGTGCCGGAGCCGTCCGTCCGGGGTCCAGTTCCGGTGCACGACCTCGCCGACGAGCTCCGGCTCCACCCAGCGCGCCCGCCGCGCCCGATCGCGCGGGACCTCCGAGGCGAAAGGAGGCGTCTTCCGTTCCAGCGGAGTGAGCCTGCCGTACAGGTCGTCGAGGACCTTGTCGCTGAACCCGGTCCCGACATCGCCGATGTACCGCAGCTCGCCCGCCTCGTCGTGCGCGCCGAGCAGCAGCGCGCCGAGCGTCCCCGAACGCCGTCCCTCGCCGGGGCGCCACCCGCCGATCACGACCTCCTGGCCATGCCACAGTGCCCGCTTGATCCACTGCCGTGTCCGTTTGCCGGGGTGGTAGTGGCTGTCGAGCTTCTTCGCGATCAGTCCTTCGAGGCCGTGTTGCCGGACGATCTCGAGCAGCTGATCGGGTGAGATGTCGTCGTCGGTGTACCCCGGCGGGATGACGACGCGGCCGCCGGCGTCCAGGGAGGTCAGCAGGTCGCGGCGGGCGGCGTACGGCGTGTCGAGCAGGCTCTCACCGTCGAGAAGCAGCACGTCGAAGGCGAAAAAGTGCACCGGGCTGCGTTCCAGCAGCGACGCGTCCGGAGTGCGCAGGTGCCGGGTCTGCAACAGCGGGAAACTGGGCCGCCCTTTGTCGTCGAGGACGACGATCTCGCCGTCGAGCACCACCTCGCGGCCATCGAGCGCTTCGCCGGTCACGTCCGGATACGTCGCCGTGATGTCGAGGCCGCGACGGCTGGTCAGGCGCGTTTCGCCGCCGCGCGCGACACGCAGGCAGCAGCGATAGCCATCCCATTTGTATTCGTACCCCCACCCGCCGGTGGGCAGGTCGCCGTCGGTCGCCAGCATCGGGGCGATCGCGTCCGGCACGGTACTCATGCCTCACGGTACCCCGGAAACGCCGCCGGTGATCTATCGTCGAAGGGTGCCTGAGGAGCGGATAACGGTCGAGGTCGAGGGACGGCGGCTGGGGCTGTCCAATCTGGACAAGGTGCTGTATCCGTCGCACGGTTTCACCAAACGCGAGGTCCTCGACTACTACCGCCGCGTCGCCCCGGCCATGCTGCCGCATCTGCGCGACCGGGCCGCCACGTTCCGCCGGTTCCCGGACGGCGTCGACGGCGAACCGTTCTACGAGAAGAACGTCTCCCGGCACGTGCCCGACTGGGTGCGCACCGCCCGGCTCACCAAGCACAGCCGCCGGGGCGGGGAGGAGACGCTCGACTACCCGGTGGTCGCAGACCTCCCGACGCTGATGTGGGCGGCGAACCTCGCCGCGCTGGAACTGCACGTTCCACAATGGACGGTCGGACCGCGTGGCGCGCGGAAACCACCGGATCTGCTGGTGTTCGACCTCGACCCCGGCCCGCCCGCGGACGTCGTCGACTGCTGCCGGGTCGCCGAGACGCTCAGCGACCTGCTCACCGGTGACGGCCTGACGGTGTACGCGAAGACCAGCGGCAACAAGGGAATGCAGTTGTACTGCCCGGTGCGCACCCGCTCCGACGAGCGCACCTCCGAGTACGCCAAGGCGGTCGCGGAGGAGCTCGCGCGCCGCTCACCGGAAACCGTCGTCGCCAGGATGACGAAGGCGATCCGCCCCGGCCGCGTGTTCATCGACTGGAGCCAGAACAACACCGCCAAGACCACCATCGCGCCCTACTCGCTGCGCGGCCGCGCCATCCCGACCGTGTCCACTCCGGTGACCTGGGAAGAGGTCGAGGCCTGCCGCAAGGCCGCCGACCTGCTCTTCACCGCCGATCAGGTGATCGAGCGCGTCGAGGAGATGGGCGATCTGTTCGGTGACATCGCCGAGCACCGGGCGGCCGTCCCCACCCGGTGAGCCCGCCCCGGCGTTGTCCGGAACCGGACACGATCCGGCCCCGAAAAGACCACTGTGGACTCACGCCGTTCCGCATACGATCGGCGGATCGGGCGCGCGGGGGTGCGTGCCCACCGGGCTGGTACCTCCGGGGCCGGTGAGGATGTGGGTGTTGACCGGGTATCACACGCTGGCCGAGACCGAGAGCGCCGTGCGCGCCAAGCTGGGCGGAATCCCCCTGCTGTGGGAGCGGATGGAGGCGGTGGCCAACCTCCACCGCGCGGCCATCGCGGTCCGGCTGCACTTCGAGAACTCGGTGCTGCGCACCGCGGGCCTCACCTGGACCGCGTTCGTGGTGCTCTGGGTGGTGTGGATCTTCGGCGAGAAGGAGACCAGGCACGTCGCCGCGGAATCCGGGATCACCAAGGGCACGCTGACCGGCGTGATGAAGACCCTGGAGGCCCACGGCCTGGTCACGCGGCGCAAACATCCCGAAGACGGACGCCTGGTGCTGCTCGCGCTGACACCGGAGGGGGAGCGGCTGATGCGGGAGCTGTTCCCGGAGTTCAACCAGGAGGAAGCGTTCGTCACCGACAGGCTCAGCCCGGCGGAATGCACCGAGTTGGCGGTTTCGCTGCGGGAGATCGTCAAGCAACTGGAAGAGAAGGGCGAAGAACGGCGCCAGGCGGCGGTCGCCAAGGGGCCCTGACCCCTACCGAAGACGGTTGCGCGAGACCTCCGGGGACTCTTACGTTTTTTGGAGCCGAACGATCGAAGGGCGCCCTTGATGGACTTCCGGTACTGGCTCGGGCAGGCGTTGACGTCGAACGAGGCGTGGGCGGAGACGTTCACCCCCGTGCGGCCGCATCCGTCGCTGGAGATCTCCGACGGGCGGTTCGAGACCGCGTTCGAGGAGCTCACCGAGCGCCTGAAGGACAACTACCCGTTCTTCCACCCCTCCTACGCGGGCCAGATGCTCAAACCGCCGCATCCGGCCGCGGTGGTCGGCTACCTGACCGCGATGCTGGTCAACCCCAACAACCACGCGCTCGACGGCGGTCCCGCGACGGCCGAGATGGAACGCGAAGTGGTTCAGCAGCTGGCCACGATGTTCGGCTACCAGGAGCATCTGGGGCATCTGACCACCAGCGGCACGGTGGCGAACCTGGAGGCGTTGTTCGTCGCGCGGGAAACGCATCCGGGCAAGGGGATCGCGTACAGCGCCGAGGCGCACTACACGCACGGCCGGATGTGCGGCGTACTCGGCGTCGAGGGGCATACGGTGCCCGCCGACGCTCGCGGCGCGATGGATCTCGACGCGCTCGAAGAGTTGCTGCGCACCGGGAAGATCGGCACCGTGGTGGTCACCGCGGGCACGACGGCGCTCGGCACGGTGGAGCCGGTCCACGAGGTGCTGGCGCTGCGCGAACGCTACGGCGTCCGGGTGCACGTCGACGCGGCCTACGGCGGTTTCTTCCGGCTTCTGTCCGGTTTGGACGGTCCGGAAGGGCTGCCCGAGGCCCCGTGGCTCGCCATCGCCGAGGCCGATTCGATCGTGATCGACCCGCACAAGCACGGCCTCCAGCCCTATGGCTGCGGCGCGGTGCTCTTCAAGGATCCGGCGGCGGGCCGGTTCTACCTGCACGATTCGCCGTACACCTACTTCACCTCGGAAGACCTGCACCTCGGCGAGATCAGTCTCGAATGCTCCCGGGCGGGCGCGGCCGCCGCCGCGTTGTGGCTCACCTTCCGGGTGCTGCCGCCCACGCCCGACGGGCTGGGCCGGGTCCTCGCGGCAGGCCGCCGCGCGGCGCTGCGGTGGGCGAAGCTGCTGGAGGACTCCGAGCGGTTCGACCTGTACCAGCCACCGGAACTCGACATCGTCACCTACTTCCCCCGCACGGAACCGCTTTCGCTGTCGAAGATCGACGAGGCGAGCGCGCGGATCATGCGCGTCGGCATGGCCGCGGCGAAGGATCCGGTGTTCCTCAGCACGCTCCGGGTGAGCGAGCAGCAGTTCGGTCTGCGTCACACCGGGGTCGACGCGGATGCGGACGGCGCGAGGATCCTGCGTAGCGTGCTGATGAAGCCCGAAAGCGAGGACCACGTCGACCGGCTGCACGAACGGCTGGAAGAGTTGTCCCGCGGTTGAGCTCCTCAGTACCGCCGCGAACGAATGGATCCACCATGCCCGCACCAGGTCCCGCCGAACCCGTGACCGCGATCGAGACCCGGTCGCTCGGCACCGGCTTCCGGCGGCGGCACGTCACCATGCTGGCCATCAGCGGGGCGATCGGGGCGGGCCTGTTCGTCGGCACCGGCGCGGGGATCAAGACCGCGGGCCCCGGCATCCTGCTGTCCTATGTGGTCGCCGGCCTGCTGATGGTGCTCGTCATGCGCATGCTGGGCGAGATGGCGGCCGCCGAGCCGAGCAGCGGTTCGTTCTCGGTGTACGCGGAGAAGGCGCTCGGCCGCTGGGCCGGGTTCACCGTCGGCTGGCTGTACTGGTCGCTGCTGGTGGTCGTGGTGGCCGCCGAGGCGACCGCGGCGGCGGGGATCGCGAACGGGCTGCTGCCCGGGATTCCACAGTGGACCTGGGTGCTGCTGTTCATGGCGGTGCTGACCGTGGTGAACCTGTTCGCGGTGCGCTCGTTCGGGGAGTTCGAGTTCTGGTTCGGCGCCATCAAGGTGACCGCCGTGGTCGGCTTCCTCGTGCTGGGCACGCTGGCGGTGTTCGGGATCCTGCCGGGGACGACGCCGGTCGGCCTGAGCAATCTCACCGGACACGGCGGTTTCCTGCCCAACGGCCTCCAGGGTGTGCTGACCGGCCTGCTCGCGGTCGCGTTCTCCTTCGGTGGCATGGAACTGGTCACCATCGCCGCGGCGGAGTCCGAGGACCCGGCCGACTCGATCCGCCGCACCACGCGCACGGTCATCGTGCGGCTGCTGCTGTTCTACATCGGCTCGGTCGCGCTGATGGTGTTGTTGCTGCCGTGGGAATCGGCTTCGGCCAACACCAGCCCGTTCGTGACCATCCTGGAGCAGATCGGCGTGCCAGCGGCGGCGTTGCTGATGAGCTTCGTCGTGCTGACTTCGCTGCTCTCGGCGCTGAACGCGAACCTCTACGGCGCCTCGCGGATGGTGTTCTCCCTGGCCGAACGCCATGAAGCGCCGCGCGCGATGCTGAAGCTGTCCGGCTCGGGCGTCCCCCGGACCGCGGTGCTGTCGTCGGTGGCCTTCGGGTTCGTGGCCGTACTGCTGAACTTCCTCGCGCCCGAACACGTGCTGCCGTTCCTGCTCAACGCCATCGGCGCGAACATCCTGCTGGTGTGGATCTTCGTCGCCGTTTCCCAGCTGCGGCTGAGGAAAGCGGCGGAACGCGACGGCACGGCCGCGGACCTGCCGGTGCGGATGTGGGGCTTCCCGTGGCTCAGCTGGGTCGCCCTGATCGCGATGGCGGGCGTCCTCATTCTCATGTGGACGGACGCCGACGCGCGGGCGCAGCTGTTCACCAGCGGCGCGGTGGCCGTGCTGATCGTGGCGATCAGCCTGCTCAGGCGACGTCCGCGACGCTGAACAGTTCGCGTTCCACGCGGCTCAGTGCCAGCCGTACCGCGCCGAGCGCCACCGAGTCCTCGCCGAGCGTCGACGCCTCGACGCGCACCGGGAACAGGCACAACCGGGTCAGTTCGGCGCGCAGTGGCGCGGTCAGCCAGTCTCCGGAGCCGCCGATCACCACCAGTTGCGGGTCGACGGCGAGCACGCTCGCGGCGACCAGCTCGACGAAACCGCCGCCCCGCCGCAGGACGCCGATCTCGCCCGCCGCGCCGTGGTGGCCGTCGTGCAGCTTCCCGCCGAGCAGCAGGCCCAGCGAGACGGTGCGCCCGGCCCGCACGTAGACGACGTCGTCCACACCGTGCGCGACGCCGCGCCAGTGCTCGGCCAGCGTCGCGAGCTTGGTGTCGTTGCCGGCGAGCACCGGGCAGCCACCGCCGAACTCCGTCGGCAGGTCGACGCCGGTCCAGCCGGGAAGACGGTCGTCGCGGACGACCTTGCCGCCGGACACCACGCCGGTGGTGCCGATGCCGAGCACTCGCACGTTCGCGTGGCCCCGGACGGCGACGTCGAGCATCCGGCGGGCGGTGCCGAGCCGGTCGGACGCGTCCATCTCCGGGGTGAGTTCGGCCTTCGCCCGCCCGATGACCTCGCCCCGCAGGTCGGCGACCAGGCACAACGCCCGATGCGGGCCGACTTCGAGGCCGGCGACCTGTCCGGCTTCGGGACGGAAGCGGTAGCGCTTCGCGGGCCTGCCCACCGGTCGCGGCGCGTCGGGGGAGAGCGGGACTTCCTCGACCAGGCCCTGACCGCCGAGGTCGGTGGCGATCTCCTCGACCGTCGGCCGGGAGACCTCGCTCGCTTTGACCAGTTCCGCGAGGGTGAGCTCCTCGGCCGCGTACAGCGCTCGCAGGACGGCGATGGCGTTGAGCCGCCGCAGCAGTGACGGATCCCCTCCGGACAGTCTGGCCATACGGCTCCCTAGGCGTTGACGCGTTTGTCGTACTGGTCGCGCGCGAGGGCGATCTCGCTCCGGTGGTCTTCGGTCCAGGTGACCAGCGACTGGATGGTCTTGTGCAGCGTCATGCCCAGCGGTGTCAGCGCGTAGTCCACGCGGGGCGGCACGACCGGGTAGACGGTCCGGGACACGAGCCCGTCGCGTTCGAGGTGACGCAGCGTCGTGGTGAGCATCCGCTGGCTGATGCCGTCGATCTTGTACTTCAGCTCGGTGAACCGGAGGGTGTTCAGGTCGAGCAGCGCGATGACCAGCAGCGACCACTTGTCCGCCACCCGGTCCAGGATCTGGCGGACCTCGCAGTCCTCGCGGGTGTCCCACTGGAAGGCCTCGTAGTCCTCCTCGGTGAGTTCACAACGACTGGGTGAGTTCAAAGTGCCTTCTTCCATGGTCACCGATAGTGTCCGAAGATCTCCTTGGTTACAAGAGGGAACCGACCGGCATTCGGGTAACCGTCGGTCCCTTGTCCACCGAGGGAGAACTGATCTTGACTACAACACGTGCCGCCGACCGGATGAGCGGACGTGCCTGGGGCGTGCTCCTGGTGCTGTGCGGCGCCATCTTCCTGGAAGGCATCGACATCGCGATGCTGAACGTGGCGCTGCCCTCCATCCGGGCCGAACTCGGCCTGTCGACCGCGACCCTGAGCGGCGTGGTGAGCGCCTACGTGCTCGGTTACGGCGGGTTCATGCTGCTGGGCGGGCGCGCCGCGGACCTGTACGGCCGCCGCCGCATGTTCCTCACCTGGCTGGTGGTGTTCCTCGTCTTCTCCGGGCTGGGCGGGTTCGCCACCGAAGGCTGGATGCTCTTGCTCGCCCGGTTCGTCACCGGGGTCGCGGCGGCCTTCATGACCCCCGCCGGCCTGTCGATCATCACCACGAGCTTCGAAGAAGGCCCGAAACGCACCAAGGCGCTGCTGTTCTACGCCGGTACCGCGGCCGGCGGTTTCGCGCTCGGCCTCGTCATCGGCGGACTGCTGACCGGGATCGACTGGCGCTGGGTGTTCTTCACGCCGGTGATCCTGGCCGCGGTCATCCTGGCCGCCGCGCTCTGGCTTATCAAGGAGCCGGTGAAACGAGCCCGCGCCGCCCGGGGCCTGGACTTCGGCGGAGCGGTCACGGTGACCGCGGCGATGCTGCTGCTCGCCTACGGGGTGATCCGGCTGGAACATCCTGGGCAGGACTGGGGCTGGACGCTCGCTTCCTTCGCCGGGGGAGCGGCGGCGCTGGCGGTCTTCGTGGCCATCGAACGCCGCTCGCCCGCGCCACTGGTGCGGCTGGGCATCCTGCGGTCGGGACCGTTGCTGCGGGCGAACATCAGCACCCTGCTCTACGCGGGCTCGTTCTTCGGGTTCCAGTTCCTCGTGACGCTGTACCTGCAGGAACTCCGCGGCTGGTCGACGCTGGAGACGAGCCTGGCGCTGCTGGCGACCGGGATCGACGCGATCCTCGCGCCGACGCTGACCCCCCGGCTGGTGGCGAAGTTCGGCAACCCGCGGGTGATCTTCGGCGGCATCGTGCTCGCTGTCGCGGCGTACGCGCTCTTCCTGCCGCTGGGCATGGACTGGACGTACGCGGCGATGTTCCCGTCGATGATCCTGTTGGGACTCGGGTTCGCCCTGGCCTACGGCCCGCTGACGATCGTCGCCACCGACGGGGTCGCCGAAGACGAACAGGGACTGGCGGGCGGCCTGCTGTACACGTCCTTCCAGTTCGGGGCGGCGCTCGGGCTGTCCGCGGTGACCGCCGTCAGCACCGCCGCTCTCGGGGACGGTTCGCCGCAGGCCGCGCTCGGCGGTTTCCGGGCGGCGCTGGTCGTGCCGCTGGTGATGGCCGTCCTCGCCGCGATCGTCATCGCGCCCCGCCGTCAGCGGGCTTCGGCGAAGGAAGCCAGATTGGCCAAGGAGGAGGCGATCCCGGCTTCGTGATCCGCCTGGCCGATGCCGGACGGGACGTCCGTCGCGGTGACGGTCACTTCGGTGCCGTCACCCGCGGCGGCCAGCTCCCAGGTCATCGTCATGGTGCCCGCGAACGACGGGTCCTCGGACTCGAAGACGGCCAGCTGCACCACGCGTTCTCGCGGCACCAGATCGGCGAAGCCGACTTCGACGACGTCCGTCGCGTCCGACGATTTGCCGGGCGCGGCGGACGCGTCGAGGTAGGTCAGCGTCATCCGGAAGCCGCCGCCGGGCCGCGGATCCCAGCGTTCGATCCGGCCGCGCATGCCTTCGGGCGGCAGCCAGGCTTCGAGGGACTCCGGGTCCAGTAAGGCTTCGTAGACGGTCGCGGGCGGTGCGGCGATCACCCGGCTGCCGCTGTCGA
Organism: Amycolatopsis thailandensis; assembly: GCF_042723255.1. NCBI lineage: Bacteria > Bacillati > Actinomycetota > Actinomycetes > Pseudonocardiales > Pseudonocardiaceae > Amycolatopsis > Amycolatopsis thailandensis. Next base: position 24,311 of record NZ_JBHXJK010000027.1, on the reverse strand, counting down.
TCCTGTCCATGGGCCCGAGTCTAGGGCGGATAGGCTGATCACCGGGGATCACGGACGTCGGTGATCCGGGGAGGGGTGATCCACATCGAGTACTTCATCGCCTGGTCCGCCTTTCTCGGCGGCTGGCTCCTCGTCGCCGGGCCGATGTACCAGGGCGCGCTCGAACTCCGCGAGGAGAGCGAGCGGTTCGGCGATCTGCGGTCGGTCAAGGAGGCGCCTCGCCCCTCCTTCGGCAAGCCCGTTTCGCGCTGGTGGTGGCTGCTGCCGCCGGTGGCCATCGCCAAGGAGCGGCGACGGCGAGCCAAGGCGCACCGCGAGATCATGAATTCGCTCACGACCGAGCAGCGGCGCACCATGGCCACCTTCGCCAACAAGGCTCGCGGCTGGTTCATCGTGACCGGGGGCGCGTTCTTCATCGCCCTCAAGGAAACCTGGCACCTGAACCATCTGTACCACTGGCCTTTGTGGACCTATTTCGCGCTGGTGCTCGTCCCGCTGATGCTGAGTTTCGCCCACACGTCACGGGGTGTCCGGCTCACCGTCCTCATCATGGGTTCCGAGGAGTGATGGTGTCGCGGGTGATCGACTCGACGTTCTCCTGCGCCTTCTTGGCGTCGGTGACCCAGAGCTTGTAGAAGTCGAACGGGCAGTCCGCGACGCCCTTGTCGCCTTCGTCCGCGTCCTGCACGCCGGTGTAACCGCGGTGCAGCAGCTTGAAGATGTGGTTCTGCGACTGGTCGTAGGTGCGCGCGTCGCGGATCGCCGACACCGAAAGCTGCGCGTACTGGATCCCGTACTCCTCTTCGCCGGTCTCGCCGAGCGTGCGCCCGTCGAAGCCGATGATCGCGGAATGCCCGAAGTACGAGTACACGCCGTCGAAACCGGCGGCGTTCGCCACGGCCACGTAGCAGTTGTTGGCCCACGCCATCGCCTTGGCCATCAGTACCTGCTGTTCCTTGGCCGGATACATGTAGCCCTGGCAGCGCACGATCAGCTCGGCGCCCTTCATCGCGCAGTCGCGCCAGATCTCCGGGTAGTTCCCGTCGTCGCAGATGATCAGCGAGATCTTCATGCCCTTGGGTCCGTCGCTGACGTAGGTCTCTTCGCCGGGGTACCAGCCTTCGATCGGGCACCACGGCAGGATCTTGCGGTACTTCTGGACGATCTCGCCGCGGTCGTTGATGAGCACGAGCGTGTTGTACGGCGGCTTGTCGGGGTGGTCCTCATGCCGCTCGCCGGTGATGGAGAAGACGCCCCAGGTCTGGGCTTCCCGGCAGGCCGCGGCGAAGATCTCGGTTTCCTCGCCGGGAATGGTCGCCGCCGTCTCGTACATTTCCTTGGGGTCGTACATGATGCCCTGCGTCGAGTACTCCGGGAAGATCACCAGGTCCATCCCGGGCAGACCGGACTTCATGCCCACCACCATTTCGGCGATCTTGCGGGCGTTGTCGAGGACTTCGGCCTTGGTGTGCAGTCGCGGCATCTTGTAGTTGACCACCGCGACGCCGACCGTGTCCGGGCTGGCGGAAATGTCACCGTGTCGCATGAAGACTCCTTTTCTCGGAACGGTTTTTCAGGACGTCGAGGGAACCGGCCGTCGCGATCAGCGCCACCGCGATCGCGGCCGCCAGCAACGCCGTCCCGGCGTCGCTGCGATAGGCGCCGGTCAGGCCGAGGAACGCGGGCACCGTGCAGGTCGGCTGGCTGAGCAGCAGCACGGTCCACCCGGTGAACCGGGTCAGCCGCTCCATGCCGAGACCGAGCACCAGGAAGAACAAGGTCCACAGCAGCGCCCAGGACAGCCAGATGACGCCGAACACCGGATCGTCGTCGCGCCAGAACGCGATCCCCGCGTAGACCACGGCGGCGCCCGCGACGAAGAGCGAGAACCAGCCGATGCCTTCGGGCGCCAGGCCGGCGAGGTTCGCGATGCCGACGTACAGGTAGGTGAAACCGAACAGGTACAGCCCCGACGCGGCGAGGACCGCGTCCGGATTCCCGTTCGCCTGGACGATCAGCACGGTCGGGGTGACGCATTGCAGCGCGCCGACGAACAGGTTCAGCACCGCCGCCGACCGTGGCGGTATCCGGCCGAGCAACATCAGGCCGTTGATCATCAAGGCGGCGCCGACGTAGAGCAGGCCCACGTTGCCCATGCTCACCTCCGCGTAACGTGCATCACGTGGAATAATTTCAAATGAAAGTATGTGGTGTGCCGGAGCGAGTCAAGAGGGTCTGGTTCTACAGTCGGGTGAGGACTTCGAAGTCGTAGCCGTCGGCGACCGCGAGGTGGACGTGCTGGTCGGCCTGCTGCCCGCGGAACTCGATCGTGCCGCGCGGGCCGTGGTAGGCGACGCCGTCGATCGCCGCGTTGAGCGCGGGCAGTTCCGGTGTCCCCGCCCGGCGGACGAGTTCCGCCAGCGTGTGCAGTCCCTCGTAACAGGATTCGGCGGCGTTGTTCAGTGCCGGCGCGCCGGGACCGTTGCGGTCGACGTAGCGGCCGAGCAGGTCCATCGCGTCGGCGGTGACCATGGAACGGAAGTAGGCGGCGGAGACGTAGAGGCCGCCGGTGGCGTGCGCGCCGCTGGCGAGGAGCATGTTCTCCTCCATCAACGGGCTGAAGCGGATCAGGCGGTCACTGAGCCCCTGTGCGGCGAAGGCGCGATTGAAGCGGACCGCGTCCTGTCCGACCAGCAACATGAGCACACCGTCGCTTGTGGACTGTTCGACCGAACGGACCACTGTGGACATGTCGCCCTCGCCGAGCCCGACGAACGCCTCGCCGGTGATGCGCAGGCCGAGATCCTTGGCGTAGTGCCGGATCGCCCGCGCCGACCGGTGTGGCCAGACGTAGTCGTCGCCGACGACGAACCAGCGGCGGGCGCCGAGATGGTCGCGCAGCCAGCGCAGTGCCGGCTCGATCTGGCACCGTGGTGTCTCGCCCGTGCAGAAGATGCCCGAACGCCGCTCGCCGCCTTCGTAGAGCGAGGTGTACACGTACGGGATCCTGTCGGCCACCACCGGCGCGAGCGCGTTCCGGACCGAGGAGATGTGCCAGCCGCTCACCGCGTCGACCCGCCCGCCCTCGACCAGGCGTCGCAGGTCTTCGGCCACTTGCCCCGGGCTGCCGCCGCCGTCGACCACTTCGGCCTCGACCTGTCTGCCGAGGATGCCGCCGGACTCGTTGAGCTCGTGGACGGCCAGCTCCGTGATCGCCTCGCAGGACGGGCCGAACAGTCCGGCGGGCCCCTGCAGCGGGACCACCATGGCCACGCGCCAGATGTCGTCGCGGGGCCGTGTGGCGAGGCGTAGGGGCATGGCGCTCCGTGCGGTGGCCCGGTAAGGTCAAAGTGCTTTCACCTGGAAGTATTGCGAGGGTGTCCGGTTTTGGCAAGGGGACGGGATATGGGGACACGCGGCGTCGCGACCGCCGGAATGTCGGTCACCGGCTCGCTCACCCGTGCCGCCAGGGCCGTCGCCGCCAGGGTCGAGCAGGTGCTCGCCAAAGAAGGTCTCACCCTGGACCAGTGGCTGGCGCTGGACGCGCTGAGCGGCAAGGGCGGCCTCGCGATGGCCGATCTCGCCGACCGGACGCTGGCCACCGCCCCGACGCTGACCAGGGTGGTCGACAAACTGGTGACCACCGCGCAGGCCTACCGCGAGGTCGACGCCGCCGACAGGCGCCGCGTGCTCGTCCACCTCAGCGCCCGTGGCCGGGCGACGCACCGGCGCGTGGCCGCGAAGGTGTCGGAAGTGGAAGCCGGGCTCGAAGTGCCGGACGAACTGCTCGCGGCGTTGCGGAGTCTCGGCAGCTGAAGGTCAGGGGTGCGCCGGTGTCTTCACCTTGACCAAGGCGACGATGCCGAGGACTCCGGCGACGACGAGCGCGACGAGCACGAACAGCGCGGCCACCACGAACACCACGCGGAAACCGGTGGCGTCCGAGAGCAGCCCGCCGAGGACAGGCGCGATCACCAAGGCGACGACACCGAGGCCCGCCGTGACTCCGGCCGCGGCGCCGCGGCCGGAGTGGAGCCGCCGGATCAGAGCGACGGTCACCCCGAGGACGGCGCCCGCGCCGAGTCCGCCGAGCACCCGGCCGACCAGGAGCAAGCCGCTGCTGGGCACGAAGGCGACCAGCGCCACGCCCATGAGCATCAGGGCGATGGCGGGCACGGTCACCGGCGTCGGGAAGCGCCCGCCAAGCAGCAGACCGGCGGGGAAGGCGATCGCGGCCGCGACGAGGTACGAGACGAGGCCGTTCAGCAGCAGGGACTGGCTGGACATGCCCAGGTCGATCTGCAGGGCCGACCCGCCGTCGAAGCGGTAGATCACGGTGACCAGGAAAAGGCCGATGAGCGCGGCGAAGCCGGGTCCGATGACCAGCCACCAGGGAGGCCCGGCGGTCGGCTGAGAGTCGCGCTGCGTCGGCGTCGGCACGTACATGCGCCACAACCTATAGCGCCTGGCGCCGCCGATGGACCACTTCGCCGAGAATGCCGTTGCTTCTGCGTTCGCGGCGTTACGGGGCGCGGTCTCTGGCTGGTCGAAGCCGTTCGTGGCTTGGGTACACGTTTCCGGTGACAGGACGGCGGTTCAGGTGGATAATTGACCTCGAACTGGGAAACCTCGATGGATCTTGACCATGTCTTCGGCCCGTGACCTGCTCGCTGGGCGAGGCGGCCGACGTCACAGACGCTACGTCCAGTGACGGCAGCCTGAAGCAGGCGGCTTCAGGATGAGTCATGAGGATCGGGACCCCTGGCCACTTTCGTGACCAGGGGTTTCCCTCTGGCGGCGTGCCCCCGGCAGGACTTGAACCTGCGACCTAGAGATTAGAAGGCTCTTGCTCTATCCAGCTGAGCTACGAGGGCCGACGTCGGCGACGTTGGGTGTCGCCCAGCATCGGCAGCTTAGCCGTCGCCAACCTGTCGATCGTTCGACACCGCCAGATCGTTTCAGGTCGAGCCCACCGTTTTTTGGAACGCCCGTGAGCGCGTCACGACGCGGGGTGACGCGCTCACGGGCCGGGGCCGCTTCGGGGGAGCGGCCCCAGGGTTCGCGCAGGTCGCGAGTCGACTCTTCCGCGAGCGACCGTCGCGAACCGCCGGGGTGGTCAGTCCCAGATCTTGAGGGCGCGGATCACGAACGGTCCCTGGGGTACATAGGTGCCGCCACCCGGATAGGTGATGAAATCTCCCTCCGTCGTGCATTCCTCGCTCTGGTAAATCGTCACGTCCCGGCTCAGCCGGTTGACGAACGAATGTCCGTCGAACCCTTCGGGTAGCGGAATGCATTCCTCGGGATTGGAGGTGCGCAAGTCGAATTTATGCACGGTGCCGCCGAAAGATTCTTCGCCCCAGACGCAGAACTCGCCCTTCTGGCAGGCGGGTGCGGGCGGCGCGGTGGCGGCGCTCGCGACCCCGGTGCTGGTCAGCAAGCCGAGCATGGCGAGCAGGAGCACGTGCGGGAGTCGGGCGCGCAGGTTCGTCAAACGTCGTTGCATGGCTGGGTTCTCCCCCGTGGATCGGCGGCTCGTGGGCCGTCGGTGAATGTGTGATTCCACGATGGCGCGCCCGGAAGGGTTTGTCTGCCCGCATTTCTACTTCTGGGGATAAGTAGTTGTCCGCCGCTCGATCGGGGCGAGTTGTCCACATATCGCCGGGACCGCCTTGCGCGTACCGAAATCGGCTGCTAAACGCGCGCGGTGGACTCCCGGACGACCAGTTCGGCGGGGATTTCGGCGGGTGCGGGGGCCTTCTCCCCGCGCAGCAGGGTCAGCACCAGATCGCCGGCCGCCCGTCCCTTGGCGGCGAGATCCTGCCGGACGGTCGTCAGCGGTGGTTCGGACCAGCGGGCGGGCGGGACGTCGTCGAAGCCGACGACGGAAAGATCACCCGGAACCGACAGGCCGAGATGTCTGGCCGCCGAGATCGCCGCCAGCGCCAGCAGATCCGACATGCACAACAACGCCGTCGGTCTCGGGTGCCGGTCCAGCAGGCCGAAAGCGCTCGGCAGCGCGCCCTCGACCGAGAGCCCGGACGCCTCCCAGATCGGCACGTCCGTCGCCGGGACACCCGCTGCGGCCAGCGTCTCCAGGTAGCCGGCCATCCGCTCGCGATTGTCGTGGAACCGGCTGTTCCCGGCCTCCGCCGCGCTCAGTTCGCCACCGCGCGGCGCCGAGAGGCACTGCGCCGAGAAGATCCCGATCCGCCGGTGCCCGAGTTCCAGCAGGTGCCGGGCCGCCGCGGCCGCCCCGGCCCGGTCCGCCACGCCGATCCTGGCCGAACCGCGGATGTGCGGCTGGTCGATCACCACCAGCGGCAGGCCGCGATCGCGGACCGCGTTCAGCGCCGGCGCGCCGTCGGCCAGCGAATACGCCACCGCGATGTCGGCCTGTGCGGTCAGGATCCGCTCCGCGCGCGGTCCACCGCTCTCGCCGTCGCCGGGGAGCAGTAGCAGAGCGTGGCCTTCGGGGTCGACGACGGTCGAGAGCGCGTCGAGGGTGAGCGACAGCGCGGGATCCGAGAACGCCGTCGAGAGATTCGTGTCGAGCAGGACGGCGATCGCGCCGGTGCGGCTGGTGGCCAGGCTGCGCGCCGTCGGGTTCGGCCCGGCGTAACCGATCTTCTTGGCCGCGCGAAGCACCTCTTCCCGCAGCTGGGCGGACAGCTGATCGGGCCGGTTGTAGGCGTTGGAGACGGTCGCCCGCGACACCCCGACGGCGTCGGCGACATCGTCCAACGTCGGCCTTCGCCGTCGGGTGCTGGTCACCGGCGCAGTCTAGGCGCTGTCCGGTAAGTCCGTCCGCGGTCTTCGCGCCCAGGCGGCCCCTGACGGCACGGGCGATCCAGCCGAGTACAACCCGGTACGAGACTGAATCGCCCGCACCGCCAGAGACCACCTGGATCACGAAGCCCATCGAACGGACTTACCGGACAGCGCCTAGTCCCGGGCAGGACCGGTGGACTTTCTGAAGCGCTTAAGTCATTCTGGGGGAACAAGAATCGGAAGGAGACTGGGGTCTATGCGTGACCGTACGGCCGTTTTCGTCGTGTTCGCGCTCAACGGGGCCGCGCTCGGCTCCTGGGCGCCGCGGACTCCGGCGCTGTCGGAAAGGGTGAACGCCTCACCGGGTGTCTTCGGCCTGGCCCTGCTGGGCGCCAGCGTCGGCATGCTGATCGCGGCGTCGGTTTCGGGGCGGCTCATCGAGCGGCACGGCGCCCGCGCCGTGGTCGCCGGCAGCACGATCATCGCCTGCGCCGCGCTGCCGATGATCGGTTTCTCGACGTCGGTCGTGCTGCTCGCCGGGGCGTTGTTCGTCCTCGGCGCGAGCGTCGGCGCGCTGGACGTCGCGATGAACGTCGCGGGCGTCGAAGTGGAGCGCCGGTCCGGGCAGGCCATCATGCCGGTCCTGCACGCCGGGTTCAGCTTCGGCGCGCTGGCGGGTTCCGTCGCCGCCGGATTCGCCGCGTCGCACCAATGGTCGCCGGGGCGGCATCTCACTGTCGCCGCGTTGGCCGCGCTCGTCGTGCTCGCCTTCGTCATCGTGGCCGTGCCCGGCGCGCGGCCCGAACACGCCGGACCCGTCGAAAAGCCGCGCGTGGCCCCGGTCAAACGCCCCGTCCTCTGGCTGCTGGCCGCCATCGCGCTGTTCTCGGCGATCGCGGAAGGCGCCAGTTCGGACTGGTCCGCCCTGCTGATGACGTCCGTGCACGGGGTCGGCGACGGCGCCGCGGCCTTCGCCTACTCCGGATTCGCCCTGGCCATGGCGCTGGCCAGGCTCGCGGGTGCCTGGCTTCAGAATCGCTTCGGCGCCACCCGCGCGCTGGCGGTGGGCGCGGGGATCGCCGCCGCCGGGCTCGTGCTCGCCGCGCTTGCGCCGCTTCCTGTGTTCGGGTTCGTCGGCTTCGCGCTGGCGGGTGCCGGGCTGGCCGCGGCCTTCCCGATCGCGTTGAGCCTCGCGGGGGCGTCGGGCAAACGCGCCGACGGCACCGGAGGCGAGCGGGAACTGGCCTTCGTCACGGCGATCGCCTACACCGGCTTCCTCGCCGGGCCACCGCTGATCGGCGGGATCGCGCAGGTGACGTCGCTTTCGGTGTCGTTCCTGTTCGTCGGGCTGACCGCCGCGCTGATCGTTCCGTCCGCGGTGGCCGCGGCGCGGGCGCGGAAACGCGAGGAGGTCTCGGAACCCGTCGCCCGTTGACAGCCGCGCCGGACCGCGGGCAAGCTGCTCGGTAAACTGAGATGAATGCGACCTGGTCGCAGTTTCAGGGCGGCTGATCCGGGGGAGGAGCGGCGTGAGGGTGCTGATGCTCGGGGGTGGCGTGGGGATCCCGGCGAGGCTGGTGCAGACCACGCTGCCGCGGCTCGCTCTGGTGCCGGTGGTGTTCCGGCTGGTGATGCTGGCGCAGGCGCTGTGGACGGCCGGTCTCACCGGATCCCCGGTGCTGTGGACGTTCGCGGTGCTGCACCTGGTGCCGAACGTCGCCGAAGCGGCCTGGATCTTCCGCTGGTCCCCGGCCGGTACGCGGCTGGTGCCGGTGGCCGACGCCGGGATCGCCGTCCTCTTCGTCCTGGGCGCCACGCTGGTCGAGCAGGACGCCCTGATCACGTCGATCACCTGGACCCATCTGATGGGGACGGTGATGATCTGGACACTGCTGCGCGGCGCGCCGGCGGGGGCGCTGGTCCTCGGCGGCACGGTGGCGCTGCACACCGTGCTGGACCCGGCTTCCTCGTTCGCCCTGGTTCTCACGCTCGCGACAGCGCTGGTGGCGTCGCTCGCGCTGGTCGGCCTGGTCGGCGCGTCGATGCGGTTCGCGCTCGGGTTCGGGGAGCAGCAAGGGCGCGCGGCGGAACGGGAACGGCACCGCCGCGACGTCCACGACACGGTCCTCCAGGTGATGGAGTCGTTCGCGATTCCCGCGCCCGCCGACGAACTCGATCCGGCGGCCAGCCTCGACAGGCTCCGCCGCACCGCTCGCGCCCAGGCGATGCGCATCCGGATCAGCCTCGAACACGAACCCACCGGACCGGTCGGGCTGCACCAGCGGCTCCGGCTGCTCGCCGCCGAAATGGCCGCGGAAGGCCTGCGCGCCGAGGTCGTCATCCAGGACGACTGCGGTCCGGAGCTTCCGGAGGAGGCGGCCATGGCCCTGCACGACTCGGCAAGGGAGGCCCTGCGCAACACGTTGAAGCACTCCGGGACCAGACGAGCCGTCGTCAGCGTCGAAGAGATCGGCGGCGGGGTTTCCTTGACGGTGCGCGATCACGGCGCCGGTTTCGACGTCGGTGACCGGCGTCGCGGCTTCGGTCTCGAGAACTCGATCATCGCGCGGATGGCGGAAGTCGGCGGCTTCGCGCGGATCGAATCGAGTCCGGGGCTGGGGACCAGGGTCGTGCTTCTCGCCCCCTCAGTCCTGAGTCTCCCCGTCGGGTGAGTCACGCCACTGGCGGAACGGACGGTCCAGCGTCCACTTGTCGCCCACCCGCTCGACGACGCGGTATTCGCAGGTCGTCGGGTTGGACAGGGACTCGAACAGCTCGATGCTCCAGCCGAAGAGGCGACGGCACAGCAACCGGATCGTCAGGCCGTGCGAAACGATCAGCACGGTTTCGGGGTGATCTTCGCCGCACGCCGCCAGCTCGCTGAGGAATGCCGCGACCCGGTCGTCGACGTCCGCCCCGGATTCGCCGAACGGGAGCCGGTAGAAGAAGTGCCCGAACTCGTGACGGCGTTGCTTCTGGACCTCCTGCTCCTGCGGATCCTGGAGGTTGCCCCAGTCCTGTTCCCGCAGCCTCGGCTCCGGGACGATCCGCTCGCAGTCGTCCCGGATGTCCAGCAGCCGCAACGTTTCCCGCGTCCGCAGATACGGGCTGACGTAGACCGCCGGACGCTGCCCGCCGAGGACCTCCTCGATCTCGGGGCCCGCCAGCCTGGCCTGCTCGCGGCCTTGATCGGTGAGCGGGAGGGCGTGGTCGGGGATCCGGGTGTAGGCGAGCTCGTCGACGTTGCCGAGCGACTCGGCGTGCCTCAGCAGGATGATCCGCACGCCGCCATCTTGCCCGTTTCGCGTCCGGCTTACCCTCGTGACGTGCCTTCAGACCCCGAGACGACACCGGCCCCACCCGCACGGAAGGCCGGTGTCCTGCCGCTGGTGTCGATCGGGGCGCTCCTGGCCGCGGTGGTCGCCGTCGGCCTGGTCGCGCTGACCGGTGGCGCCGGTTACGTCATCGCCGGCCTGCCGGATCCGGGGCTGGTGACGCGCTACGGCATCACCGTCGTCCGGGTGCTGGCCGAGGCGGCTTCGGTGCTGTGCGTGGGATCGCTGCTGCTCGCCGCGTTCCTCGTCCCGCCGCAGAAATCCGGCACACTCGCGGCGGACGGCTACTCGGCCATCCGCGTCGCGGGTGTCGCCGCTTGGGTCTGGTTCTTCGCGGCCGCCGCGTCGATCTTCTTCTCCGCGGCCGACGGCGCGGGGCGCCCGTTCACCGAGGTGCTCTCGCCCCAGGTGCTGATCGATCTCGTGGACGCCATCGAGCAGCCCAAGGCCTGGCTGTTCACCGCGTTGATCGCGCTGCTGGTCGCGCTCGGCTGCCGTCTCGCGCTGACCTGGGGCTGGACGACGGTGGTCTTCTTCCTGTCCGTCGGCGGCCTGGTCCCGGTCGCGGTCACCGGGCATTCCGCGAGCGGCGGCTCGCACGACATGGCGACCAACAGCCTGCTCTACCACCTGGTCGCCGCCGCGCTGTGGGTCGGCGGCCTGGTGGCGCTGCTCGCGCTCGGCTGGCGCCGCGGCGAGAACCTCAAGCTCGCCGCGACACGGTTCTCCAAACTGGCGCTGGTCTGCTGGATCGTGATGGCGGTCTCCGGCCTCGTCAACGCGCTCGTGCGGATCAGGATCGCCGACCTGTTCACCACCGACTACGGCCTGCTGGTGGTCGCGAAGATCGTCGCGTTGCTGCTGCTCGGCGTCTTCGGTCACCAGCAGCGGCAGAAGGGTGTCGCCGGGCTGGTGAACGGCGCCGGAGGCGGGCAGTTGCTGCGGCTCGCCGCCGTCGAGGTGCTGATCATGTTCATCACGATCGGCATCGCCACCGGGCTCGCGAAGACCCCGCCGCCGCAGGAATCGTTCACCCAGCCGTCGACCACGGAACTGCTGATCGGCTACGACCTCTACGGTCCGCCGACGGTCTTCAGGCTGCTCACGGACTGGCGGTTCGACCTCGTCTACGGCACCCTCGCGATCGTTCTCGCCGGGCTGTACCTCGCCGGGGTGCGGCGGTTGCGGCGCCGCGGCGACACCTGGGCCACCGGCCGGATCGTCGCGTGGCTCGCGGGCTGTTTCGTGCTGCTGATCGCGACGTCGTCCGGCATCGGCCGGTACGCGCCCGCGATGTTCAGCGTGCACATGGGCAACCACATGCTGCTGTCCATGGTGGCGCCGGTGCTGTTCGTCCTCGGCGGACCCGTGACGCTCGCCCTGCGCGCGCTGCCCGCGGCGGGCAAGGACGCCCCGCCCGGACCGCGTGAATGGCTGCTCGCGTTCGTGCACTCGCCGCTTTCGCGGTTCCTGACGCATCCGATCGTCGCGCTGCTGCTGTTCGTCGGTTCCTTCTACGGCCTGTACTTTTCGGGCCTGTTCGACTCCGCGCTGAACTACCACTGGGCGCATCTGGCGATGAACGCCCACTTCCTGCTCGCCGGATACGTCTTCTACTGGCCGGTGATCGGGGTCGACCCGGCGCCGCGCCGGATCCCGCCGCTGGGACGGCTGGGGATGATGTTCGCCGCCATGCCGTTCCACGCGTTCTTCGGGATCGCGCTGATGAGCATGCAGACCGTGCTGGGCCAGGACTTCTACCGCGGGCTCAAACTGCCGTGGGTCACCGACCTGCTGACCGATCAGCGGCTCGGCGGCGGGATCGCGTGGGCGTCCGGCGAGCTGCCGGTGCTGCTGGTGCTCGTCGCGCTGCTGGTGCAGTGGGCGCGTCAGGACGAGCGGGAGGCCCGGCGCAAGGACCGGCGCGAGGACGCCTCGGGCGACGCGGATCTCAACGCCTACAACGCGATGCTGAAGAACCTCGCGGATCAGGGGCGGGGGCAGGGGAAGAGCTCTTAGCGGTCTAAAGGTGTCCTGCCGTGTTGCCGAGTCCGTGAAGGCCTCCTTGAGGGACTCTGGGTCTCTCAAGGAGGCCTTCATGGACCGGCGCTTGGCGGTGATCGGCGAGGTGAAGGGGACTTTCTCCTCATCCTCGCCATATCGCTTCGTGAAGGCCTCCTTGCCTACCCTCAAGGTAGGGAAGGAGGCCTTCACGGACTCGCCACCCGACAGGACACCCTTGCCTGGCCCCTCAACAGCCGTCCTCACCGCTCATGAGCGCCGCTAGCACATCTCCCGGCCGGCCCGCGTCTTCCGGCCCGAGTTGTCCACAGGAAGCCCACAACACCCGCAGTTGTCCACAGATCCCGTTCGCGCCCGTTTCCGCCCCTTGATCCGAGGCAGTCTGTGATCAAGGGAGACACCGGGAACGGCCCGGATCGAGGAGAAAGGCGAGTGTGATGGCGATGGGCGAGACGTGGGTGACCATGATCGGCAACCTGACCAGCGAACCGGTCCACCATCCGGAACGGGTGCACGGGCACGACGTCGTGTCGTTCGGGTTGCGGAGTGTCGAACGCCGGTACGACAAGGAAAGAGGGGAGTGGGGCGAGGGGCGGCAACTCGCGGTCAAGGTCACCTGCTGGCGGAAGCTGGCGATGGCGGCGTTCGCCTGCCTGAGCAAGGGCGATCCGGTGATCGTGGCCGGGCGATTGCGTGGTGCCGAGACCGCGGAGGAGATCCCGGCACCTCTCGGTCTACCTGAGCTTGAGGCCTTTTCGATCGGGCCGAATCTCGCGCGGTGTTCGGCGGAGATCCAGCGCGCCGGGCGTGATCGGCCCCGGGCGATCCCGATGACTCCGCAGTCACCCCAAGCACCCCAGTCACCGCCGCTGTCTCCGCCGCAGAGAGGGAATCCCATGGTCACCGCGCTCGAGGACGCGCCCGTGTGACGAGGGTGCCGATGCTCGCTCAGTGATGTGAGGCTGACTGTCGGTAGTTCGGTGGTGACCGCCGTCAAGGTCCCGATCGGCTCGCTCTACGATCGCTTGTATGGCCGAGTTCATCTACACCATGAAGAAGGTGCGCAAGACCGTCGGGGACAAGGTCATCCTCGACGACGTCAGCACCGCGTTCTACCCCGGCGCCAAGATCGGCGTGGTGGGGCCGAACGGCGCGGGTAAGTCCACCGTTCTGAAGATCATGGCGGGGATCGAGCAGGCCAGCAACGGCGAAGCGTTCCTCCAGCCTGGCGCCAGCGTCGGCATCCTCATGCAGGAGCCGGAGCTCAACGAGGCGAAGACCGTCCGCGAGAACGTCGAGGAGGGCCTCGGCGACATCAAGGTCAAGCTCAACCGCTTCAACGAGGTCGCCGAGCTCATGGCGACCGACTACAGCGACGAGCTGATGGAGGAGATGGGCAAGCTCCAGGAGGAGCTCGACCACGCCGACGCGTGGGAGATCGACTCCACGGTCGAGCAGGCGATGGACGCCCTTCGCTGCCCGCCGCCGGACGAGCCGGTCACCCACCTCTCCGGTGGTGAGCGCCGCCGGGTCGCGCTGTGCAAGCTGCTCCTGTCCGCGCCCGACCTGCTGCTCCTCGACGAGCCCACCAACCATCTGGACGCCGAAAGCGTGCTGTGGCTGGAACAGTTCCTCGCGAACTACGCCGGCGCCGTCCTCGCCGTCACCCACGACCGGTACTTCCTGGACAACGTCGCGCAGTGGATCATGGAGCTCGACCGCGGCCGCGTCGTCGGCTACGAGGGCAACTACTCGACGTACCTGGAAAAGAAGCGCGAGCGCCTCGAGGTCCAGGGCAAGAAGGACGCCAAGCTCGCCAAGCGGCTGAAGTCCGAGCTCGACTGGGTCCGGTCCAACGCCAAGGCCCGCCAGACCAAGTCGCGGTCCCGGCTGGACCGCTACGAGGAGATGGCCGCGGAGGCCGACAAGCACCGCAAGCTCGACTTCGAAGAGATCCAGATCCCGCCGGGGCCCCGGCTGGGCAGCGTGGTCGTCGAGGTCGAGAAGCTGCGCAAGGGCTTCGACGACCGCGTGCTGATCGACGGGCTGTCGTTCGACCTGCCGCGCAACGGCATCGTCGGCGTGATCGGGCCGAACGGTGTCGGCAAGACGACCCTGTTCAAGACGATCGTCGGGCTCGAGGAGCCGGACGACGGCCGGGTCAAGATCGGCGAGACGGTCAAACTGTCCTATGTGGACCAGAACCGCGGCGGGATCGACCCGAAGAAGACGGTATGGGAGGTGGTTTCGGACAAGCTGGACTACATCCACGTCGGGCAGACCGAAATGCCCTCGCGTGCCTACGTCAGCGCGTTCGGTTTCAAGGGTCCGGACCAGCAGAAGCCGGCGGGCGTGCTCTCCGGTGGTGAGCGCAACCGGCTGAACCTGGCGCTGACCCTGAAGCAGGGCGGGAACCTGATCCTGCTCGACGAGCCGACGAACGACCTGGACGTCGAGACCCTGGGCTCGCTGGAGAACGCTCTCGAGCAGTTCCCCGGCTGCGCCGTGGTGATCTCGCACGACCGGTGGTTCCTCGACCGGGTCGCCACGCACATCCTCGCCTGGGAAGGCACCGACGAGAACCCCTCGCAATGGTTCTGGTTCGAAGGTAACTTCGAGGGCTACGAGAAGAACAAGGTCGAACGTCTCGGTGCCGAGGCGGCTCGTCCGCACCGCGTCACCCATCGCAAGCTGACCCGCGACTGAGGGCCGGGGGTTCCCCGTGGAAGCCAGCAAGCGCCAACGGCCGGGCTCGCCCACCACCATGGTGGGTGGGCGGACGGCTGCCACCGGGGGAACCCTGTCCGCTGTCGGCAGGTTGATCGAACGCGCGGACGCCCTGCACCTGAGGGCGCCCGAACTCGCCTTGGTCCTCGGGGAGCGCGCGGCCGCGCTCGCCGAGGCCGCCGGTGCCGACGAACAGTGGATCCGTGCGGAGAGCCTGGTGGTGTCCGCACGGGTGCGGCTCGGTGGCCGTCCTCGGACGGTCGGCCGCGCGGTGGCCGCCTTGCGCGCCGCCGAACACGCGGGCTACGGCGACATCGCCGCCCGGCTGAGGATCGACCTGGCCGTCTGCGCGCGCAGCGTCGGCATCCCGCTGACCGGGCTGGCCGCCCTGCGGCCGCTGCTGGCGGATCCGGCCGTGTCACCGGCGCACCGGGCCGAGGCGTTGTGTCACCTCGTCGGCTGCCTGGCGCAGTTCGGCCGCAAGGCGGAACTGGACCGGGTGCTCGCCGAGGCGGACAAGCTCGTGCTCGGCGACGGCTCGATGACGGCGGATTCGCAGCTGCTGATCCGCGCGATGCTGCGGGTCGGGGTGTCGGCGCACCGTCGGAGGCACGGGGATCTGACGGCGGCCGCCGACGCCGCGCGGACTGGGCTCGGCATGCTCGAGAAGCTCGGAAACCCTGACGACGACGGAGGTCTCGTCCGGATCAGGCTGATCCTGCAACTCGTCTGCACGTTGCTGGACCGTGGCGACACGGACATGGCGATGGAGGTCGCGCAGCCGATCCTCGACGCGCCCGTCCGCGCCGCCGGGATCGCGCCGGCCGCGTGGCTGAGGCTGGCCGTGGCCACCCGTGTCCTGCTGCCCGCGGGATCCGGGGAAGCCGCGGGCATGCTCGTCCGCGAATCGGTCGCCGCCACCGAGGACCACAACCTCCACGCCGTCACGGCGCGGCTGTGGCTGGAACTCGCGCAGATCGAGGAGCGGCTCGGCCGGGCCGAGGAGGCCATCGGCTGCCTGCATCGTTCGCGTGCCGCCGAGCATCTGCACGCCCGCGTGCGCAGGCAGGCGTGCAACGTCCTGGTCGGCGAGTTCGGCGCGGCCGAGAACGCCGCTGTCGACCTCGACGACGTCCTGCGTTCCGTGGCCGCGCGGCCGCCCGCCGCGCCGGCTCCCAAGTCCGCCCCCGTTCCGACGCCGGTGCCCACACTCGAGCAGGCCGAGGTGACCGCGGTGATGGCGGCGATCGACGTGGCACCCCCGAAGCGGGCCGCCGCCGAACCGCCGGTTCGTCGCGAGCCGCCGCGGCCCGTGCGGCAGGCAGGGCAGCCGGAACCCGCGCGGGCCGAGCCTCCGCGTCCCGCGGCTACTCCGCGACCGGCGGAGCCACCCGTGGCACCGGTCGCGGAAAAGCCTGCCGCGGAAAAGAAGGTCGAAGCGCCGGTGCTCAAGCCGCCGTCCCGTCCTGAGCCGGTTCAGGATGCAGCGGCGTCCGACAGTGACTGGCGTCGCCGGGTGCCGAAGAAACCCCGGCAACCCAAACCGGCGATCAGGTTCGAGCCCAAGGCCGAACCCGCCGCACCGAAGCTGATGCCGCCGAAACCGGAACCCGCCCCGCGCCCCGAGCCGGTCTCGCACCGAGAGACGCCCCCGCGCTCCGACACTGCACCGCGCCGCGAGACGGCCCCGCGCTCAGAAGCGGCCCCGCACGGAGAGACGGCCCCGCGCTCAGAAGTGGCCCCGCGCTCGGAGGCGGTCTCGCACCGAGAGGCGGCCCCGCGCCCCGAGGCGGCACCGCGTTTCCAGCCGGAGACCTCGGGACGTCGCCGTCGGGAGGAGCCCGCGGTCCGCGAAACCCCCGCCGCCCACGAGGTCGTGCCCCAGGACCCCGCGGTCGCCCGCCTGGACACCCCCGCCCCGGAACCCTTTGCCCCGGAACCTGTTGTCCCGGAACTGCTTCTGGCTCCCGAACCGGCGGCCGAACCCCGGCCCCGGATGACCGCGGAGCCCGAGCCGCCCCGTCCGCCGGGGACCGCCGCCCCGTTGTGGGAGAGCGACGAATGGGCGGCCGAGGAGCGTGTCCGGCGGTCCGCCGCGCCCGCTTCACGCACGACCAGGCACGACGCCGAACACGGTTCCGTGGCGGCGAAGTCGGTGCTGGACCGGCTCGGGATTTCGAGCACCGGAGGAGGCCGAGGCCGCCGTCGCGCGGACGCCGCGGATCCCGTGCATCCCGAGCCCGTCGCGGAGGAACGCGCCGAAACCGCCCGCGCTCGCCGGGAACCGCCTCCGGTCGAGTACGCCGAACCCGCCGTCCCGCTCGCGCCGCCGCCTCGGGAAGACCCGGTGCCGTCGCGCGAGGACGTGCCGAGGGAAAGCGCCAAGGACGAGGTCGCGGATCCGTGGTTGCCGCGCTTGCGGATGCCGCCCGCGCTGGACCCGCTCACCGACACCGGATCCTGGCGGCCGGTCACACCGTTCCCGGAGAGCTACGCCCGGGCGATCGCGGAGGAGGAGCCGCCGCCGGACGCCGGTCTCGCCGATCTGCTCGCCCGTGCGCTCGCCGAGCATCAGGCGGGGACGGCGAGCGCCGCCGCGCTCGTGAAACAACTCGGCTCCCAGGACTCGGGAAAGCGTCCGGTCAACGGCCACGACCGGCACCGCGCCAACGGAAGCGACTGACGGGCGACAGCAAAGGTCCCTTGCTGCGCCCTGGGTGAAGACCGAAGGTGTCTTGAACGATTCAGTCGGGCGGGTGAGTCCGCTCGCCGTGGCCCTGCGCGGCAATGGGCGCTGGTCACCCCCGGTGCGGCGGGACGCGGGAAGGCCCGGACAGACCGCTGATGTGACCGACGAGTAGCTGAACCGATCACGGCGATTCCGGTATCTGAGCAGGGAAATCTTCGACGGACGGGAATGACCCGGCCTTGTGGAGCCGACAGTCCGGAGCTGTAGGTTGGGTCTGGGCCGGTACAGAGTCGTGCCGGTCGCGGTGTCAATCTCGCTACTGTGGAGAGTTGCCTCAAATGAGCTCGACGGGAGTCTCGTCCCTGCCCGGAAAAGATGTCGGCACCGAGGACGGCGCCCGGCGCCGGTCGGTGAACCCGGAGCAGATCCGGGACGACCTGATCGACGCCGCCGCGGCGTACGCCCCGGAGATCGGCGATCTGATCCGCCTCTACTACCGGCACATCCCGGCCGAAGAGATTCTCGGTGACGACCCGGTCGACCTCGTCGGCGCCGTCCGTTCGCACCTGCACCTGGCGAAGGACCGGATGCCCGGCCGCCCCGCCGTGCGGCTGCTGAACCCGACAGGCCCCGAAGACGGCTGGACCCGTGAGGCCACCGTCGTCCAGGTCGTCACGGACGACATGCCATACCTCGTGGACTCCGTCGCGGCCGAGTTCGCGCGGGACGGGGTGCAGGTCCAGCGCATCGTGCACCCGATCGTCGTGGTGAGCCGCGATCTGACCGGTGAGCTGCTGGAGGTCCACCCGGACGCCGACCCGGCCGATCCGCCGGCGAATTCCGCGGCCGAGTCGTGGATGTACATCGAGATCGACCTGGTGACCGACCCGAATCGCGCCCGCGAGCTGGACAACCGGCTCTCGTCGGTGCTGGGCGACGTGCGTGAGGTCGTCGAGGACACCGACAAGATGGCCGAGACCGCGCGCCGTCTCGCCGACGAGCTGGACGAGAAGCCGCCGGGGCTGGCCGTGGGCGAGGTCGCCGAAGGCGCCCGGTTGCTGCGCTGGCTCGCCGACGGTCACTTCACCTTCCTCGGCTACCGCCGCTACGAGCTGATCGACAACCCGCACCCGGACAGCGACGAGCCCGCCCTGCGCGCGGTGCTCGCGACCGGGCTGGGCGTGCTGCGCCAGGACAGCCTGGCCGCGCGCAGCCTCACCGCCGGTCCGGACACGGCGGCGTCCGCGCTCGCGCCGACACTGCTGGTGCTGACCCAGGCCAGCGCGCCGTCCACCGTGCACCGCCCCGTCTACCCGTACTACGTCGGCGTGAAAACGTTCGACGACAAGGGAAACGTCACCGGCGAACACCGCTTCCTCGGCATGTTCACCACCACCGCCCTGCACGAGAACGTGCTGGACATCCCGGTGGTCTGCAACCGGGTCCGCGAGGTCATCCACCGCGCGGGCTTCCCGATGGAGTCCTTCTCCGGCCAGCGGATGCTCGAAGTGCTGCAGAACTGGCCGCGCGCGGACCTGTTCTCGGCCGACACCGACTCGCTGTACTCGACGACGACGGGCGCGATCACGCTGTCGGATCGCAGACGGCTGCGCCTGTTCCTGCGCCGCGACCCGTACGGCCGTTTCTACTCCTGCCTCGTGTACCTCCCGCGTGACCGCTACACGACCCGTTCGCGGCTCGCGATGCAGGAGGTCCTGCTCGAAGAACTCGAAGGCACGCAACTCGAATACAGCGCGCGCATCGGGGAAACCGTGCTCGCGCAGGTGCACTTCATCGTGCACACCGACCCCTCTCAGCGGTCGGAACCGGACACCCTGCGCATCCAGGAACGGCTCAACGAAGCCGTCCGCAGCTGGGACGACCGGATGGTCGAGGCGATCCTCGCCGAGCGCCGCGAGCGCGCCGGTGACAGCGGCGTCGCGATCGGCCTCATGGGCGAGGAGTCCGCGGGTGAACAGGGCCAGCGGTTCGCCGCGGTGTTCCCCGAGGGCTACAAGGAGGACTTCACCGCGCTCGAAGCGCTCGCGGACCTCCGCGCCCTGGAGTCGCTGACCGACGAGGGCGACCTGTCGCTGTCGTTCTACCTG
Source organism: Amycolatopsis thailandensis (assembly GCF_042723255.1). NCBI lineage: Bacteria > Bacillati > Actinomycetota > Actinomycetes > Pseudonocardiales > Pseudonocardiaceae > Amycolatopsis > Amycolatopsis thailandensis. The sequence goes on along the minus strand of NZ_JBHXJK010000027.1, from coordinate 4,659 downwards.
CCCGCCGACGCCGAGGCGGGGGAGCGGCGCTTCAAGCTGTACCTGCGCGGCGAGGGCGTCACCCTCTCCCAGGTGCTCCCGGTCCTCCAGCGGATGGGCGTCGAGGTCGTCGACGAACGACCGTACGAACTGCGCCGCGAAGACGGCGGCCGCTCCTGGATCTATGACTTCGGGCTGCTGATCGACCCACAGGTCCTCGACCACGCGGACCACGACCTCCGCACCCGCTTCCAGGACGCCTTCCACGCCGCCTGGCGTGGCGACTGCGAGGTCGACGGCTTCAACGGTCTCGTCCTGCGCGCCGGACTCACCTGGCGCCAGGCGGCCATCCTGCGGGCCTATTCGCGGTACCTGCGCCAGACGAAGATCCCGTTCTCCCAGGAATACATCGAGAACACCGTCCTCGCGCACACCGACATCGCCACCGCGCTGGTGCGGCTGTTCGAGACCCGCTTCGACCTCTCGCTCGGCGACGAGGTCCGCGCGTCGCAGGCCGATCACCTCACCACGGAGATCGGCAAGCTGGTCGACGAGGTGACCAGCCTCGACGAGGACCGGATCCTGCGACGGCTGATGGCGGTCATCCTCGCCACGCTGCGCACGAACTACCACGTCACCGACGGGGACGGGAACTCCCGCCAGTACCTGGCCCTCAAGCTCGACCCGAGCGCGGTGCCCGAACTGCCCGAGCCGCGGCCGAAGTACGAGATCTTCGTGTACTCGCCCCGGATCGAGGGTGTGCACCTGCGCTTCGGCGACGTCGCGCGCGGTGGCCTGCGGTGGTCCGACCGCCGGGAGGACTTCCGCACGGAGATCCTCGGCCTGGTCAAGGCGCAGGCGGTCAAGAACGCCGTCATCGTGCCTGTCGGCGCGAAGGGCGGCTTCGTCGTGAAGCGCCCGCCGACGGCCACGGGTGACCCGGGCCTGGACCGCGACGCCCAGTTGAACGAGGGCATCGCCTGCTATCGGATGTTCATTTCCGGCCTGCTGGACGTGACCGACAACCGTGTCGAGGGCAAGACCGTCCCGGCGCCGGGCGTGGTCCGTCACGACGGCGACGACAGCTACCTCGTGGTGGCCGCGGACAAGGGCACCGCGAAGTTCTCCGACATCGCGAACGAGGTCTCGGCGAACTACGGCTTCTGGCTCGGCGACGCTTTCGCGTCCGGTGGTTCGGTCGGCTACGACCACAAGGCCATGGGCATCACCGCGAAGGGCGCGTGGGAGAGCGTCAAGCGCAACTTCCGCGAGCTGGGCAAGGACACCCAGACCGAGGACTTCACCGTCGTCGGCATCGGCGACATGATGGGCGACGTCTTCGGCAACGGCATGCTGCTCTCGGAGCACATCCGCCTGGTGGCCGCCTTCAACCACCTGCACATCTTCCTCGACCCGACGCCGGATTCGGCCTCCTCGTACGCCGAGCGGCGGCGGTTGTTCGACCTGCCGCGGTCCTCGTGGGAGGACTACGACCGCTCGCTGATCAGCGAGGGTGGCGGGATCTACTCGCGCTCGGCGAAGACGATCCCGGTCAGCCCGCAGGTCCGCGAGGCGCTCGGACTCGCCGAGGACGTCACCACGCTGGCGCCGAACGACCTGATGCAGGCGATCCTGCTGTCGCCGGTCGAACTGCTGTGGAACGGCGGCATCGGCACCTACGTCAAGGCCGAGGGCGAGAGTCACGCGGACGCGGGCGACAAGGCCAACGACGCCTTGCGCGTCAACGGGAACCAGCTCCGCGTCAAGGTCGTCGGCGAGGGCGGGAACCTGGGGCTGACCCAGCTCGGCCGGATCGAGTTCGCCCGCGCGGGCGGCAAGATCAACACCGACGCGCTCGACAACTCCGCCGGCGTCGACTGCTCCGACCACGAGGTCAACATCAAGATCCTGCTGGATCACCTGGTCTCGACCGGATCGCTGGGCGCCGAGCGGCGCAACGAGCTGCTGGAGCAGATGACCGACGAGGTCGGCGAGCTGGTGCTGGCCGACAACTACCGGCAGAACGCCGTGCTCGGCGTCAGCCGGGCGCACGCCGGGCCGATGGTTTCGGTGCACCAGCGGCTCGTCGCGGCGCTGGTCGCGAAGGGCGCCTTCGACCGCAAGCTCGAAGCGCTCCCGAGTTCCGCGGAGTTCCGCGCGCTGGAGAAGGCGGGCGAAGGCCTCACGTCGCCTGAGCTGGCGACGCTGCTCGCGCACGTCAAGCTCGACCTGAAGGACGAGCTGCTGGCGAGCGAACTGCCGGACTCCGAGGTGTTCTCGCGCCGTCTGCCCGAGTACTTCCCGAAGCCGCTTCGGGAGCAGTTCGGCGACGCGATCTTCCAGCACCCGCTGAAGCGCGAGATCATCACGACGATGGTGGCCAACGAGGTCGTCGACGGCGCCGGGATCTCCTACGTCTTCCGCCTGATGGAGGAGATGAACGCGACCGCGACCGACGCCGTCCGCGCGTACGCCGTGGTCACCCACGTCTACGACCTGCCCTCGCTCTGGGCGCAGATCGACGCGCTGGACAACGTCGTGCCGACCGAGGTCGCGGACGAGATGATGCTGGAGACCCGCAGGCTGCTCGACCGGGCCGCCCGCTGGTTCCTCACCAACCGGCCGCAGCCCCTCGCGCCGCTCGCCGAGATCAACCGGTTCGGCCGCGTCGTCGGCGAACTGGCGCCGCGGGCGCACGAGCTGCTTCGCGGTGTCGAGTGCGCTTCGGTGGACGCGAACACCGAGCGGCTGATCGGGAAGGGCGTCCCGACGGAGCTGGCCGAGCGGGTGGCGCTCCTGCTGCACACCTTCGGCCTGCTCGACATCACCGACGTCGCGGAACTGGCCGAGCAGCAGGTGGGGATCGACGCGGTGCACACCCCGGCGGACACCGCCGGCCTGTACTACGCGCTGTCCGACCACCTCGGCATCGACAAGATGCTGACGTCCATCAGCGGCCTCGAACGCGGCAACCGCTGGCACGCGCTCGCGCGGCTGGCGCTGCGGGACGACGTCTACGGTTCGCTGCGCGCGATCACGCTGGACGCCTTGCGGCACAGCGATTCGGATACCGACCCGGACGAGAAGATCGTCCACTGGGAGAAGACGAACGCCTCACGGCTGCAGCGGGCCCGCGTCGCGCTGGACGAAATCAGCCAGTCCGGCAAACTCGACCTGGCGACGCTGTCCGTGGCGGCGAGGCAGATCCGGAGCACGGTGAGGTAGTGAGCTACATTTCCCTGATCCGGCCGCGCTGGTCGGATATGGACGTCTACGGGCACGTCAACCACGCGAATCTGGTGACCCTGCTCGAAGAGGCGCGGATCCCCCTGCTGTTCGGGGACGCCGTCCGGGCCGGGCTCACCGAACTGCCCAAGGGCATCGTGGTGGTGAAGCTCGCCGTCCACTACCGTTCGCCGATCGTGGTGTCCGATCAGGACATCCGGGTGGAGATCTCGTTGAAGGACTTGAAGCACGCCAGCTTTACCCTCGGCTACAAGGTGCACGCCGGGCCCGCCGAGTCGGACAAGGTCGCGGTCACCGCGGAGACGGTGCTCGCGCCGTTCGACACCGGGTCCGAACGGCCCCGGCGGCTGACCGAGGACGAACGCGCCTTCCTGGAGAAGGGGTTCGCGGATGCCTGAGCTCGTCATCCCGGACGCGGGTGACCGCGAGACGCTCGGCGCGTTCGTGGCCAGGGCGGTCCGGCTCGACCAGAACACGCTGGTGCGGTTGCGGCAGCGTGGCGACGGTGTCGTCGAGGCGTGGAGCACGACCCCGTTCGAGGTCCTGGCCACCAGGGCGGTCGCCGGTGACATCACGCCGTCGGACATCACCGTGTCCGGCAACGAACTGCTCGCGGCGCTGACCATCGCCGGCGGCGAGCGGATGGACCCTGGTCCGGCCCGTGACCTGATGTGGCATTCCGAGCTGCCCGCCCCCGGGCGCTGGCAGCTGGTGGACGAGCTGCCGGCGACGGTGATCTCGGAGCTGGCCGAGCGCGGGGTCACCCTCGCCCGCGACAACGTCGGCCCGCACGGCACGCCGCCCGCGTCGCTGATGGATCAGGCGGTGCTCACCGTGTCCGGCAACGAGCTGGAGATCAAGGTGCAGATGCGGTGCCTGTTCGCCCTGTCGGGGATGGGTTTCGTCGACTCGTCGATCGACGGCGACGTCGTCCGGGTCACCGCGACGGACTCGTGGATGCGTATCGACGCGCGGTACGGCGCCGTCATCAAGCGCCGTCACGCGCTCCTGCCGCTGCTGTTCTGACGGGTTTCTTACCACTTCACACCGCGGGTGGCTTCCGGTCGCCCGCGGTGTCAGGCTGTCCTCATGAACGACAAGGGCGGTGAGGACCCGACCGCGGACTTCCTCGCCGAGGTCCGGCCGGAGGAGACCCCGTGGCGCACCGAGCGCCCGCCGGGTGAGGAGGCGCCGGAACGCGCCGAACGCCCGGAGAAGTGGGGGCGCGCGAAAGCCGCCGGACGGGCCGCCGCGGCGGCGGCGCCGTACGTCCAGGCCGCCGCGCTGGCGACCTGGATCGTCTCGGGCACCGTGGATGACTCCGGTGACTCCGGCTTCGGCGACATGGGCTCCTCGGGCGACGCCTAACTCCCCGCGTTTCTAGCCGTCTAATGCTGAAGTGTGTAAAAACACCTAACCCCAACCAACTAGGAA